>JAAYVN010000009.1 GCA_012517155.1 Ignavibacteriales bacterium
GGTTATCAAACAAAAAAGTATTTGCTTTGTGATTTGCATGGAGCAGACAATATATATAAATTGCTAAATAATTAGGTTTTGAAAAAAACGGGCTTTCCTCAATATTCCGATTTAGCATTACAAAGCCGGCTTTCATGCAGCATCCTCTTTTGAATTATTAGCAAGCTCCATAAAGTTTGTAATGATTTGTTCAAATTCCATTGAGTCCCCCCGTTCATGGCTGTCAAGTAACTGAAATATAAAATCACCGTAAAGTATTATTTCACCCGTACAATTTTCATGCAGGTGTTTAATTACTTCTGCAATATCCTTTTGATTGAAATCCGGCGCCTGGTTAATCTTTTGAAACTCAAATTCTAATAACCTTGATATATGGATCAGCCCTTCAAATAGATTTTTAAGCATTTCCATTTCTGATTGATTAATTTTCATTTTTTGCCTCCTTAAATAAATTAAATTGACTGTTTGGTATTTTCTCAGCTCCGTGAAATAGTTCAAACGGAATTGAGTACTGCGGCTCAAATCCACTATTTTTATATTCGATTAATTTCCCCCGATCCTTAATTGTTTGCACCGGAATTGAAACGTTATATTTTTTGTCAATAACTATATTAACAATATCGAATTTTCCGGAGTCAATTAACTTTTGATTTAGGGCGAGGGAGTTGGTCTTAACATGCAAATGTTTCTTTAATGATTTGCGTACGTGCAAAACATTGTTTTCAATTATTCCGATATTCCGCTCTCGGAATTGGTGGATTTTCAAAGCTACATTTGTAACCGCTCCGTCCTCAGAATATTCGATGTTGGATTCAACTTGATTCACATAACCTCCATAAAACACAAAACCCGTAGGTATATCTGATAATTGATAATAATATTTTTAGCTCCCGTTTATTAAAATCGGTTTGGAGTATCTTATCAAATAGTTCATTAGCTATTTTAGTAAAACCTTTTTCAGTTTGGACGTCCGCCACTCTATACCTCCCGTTCCTTTGTCTTCATTAGTTTATTGAGTTTTCCCAGGAATCCACCGGAGCGGTTGTTTCCTGCATTAAGCTTTCAAGCTCAATAATATCACCCCGCTCCGCTGTGCTGTGAAGTAAGAACGAATACCCTTGTAAGGTTAAAAGATTAAACTTTATACCATCATTCAATATTTTGATATTGCTCAATATCCCGGGTTTATTAAACTCAGGGGATTGTGCAATCTGGTTAAAATGAAAATCTAACATCTTGATTAACTGCTCTGCGTTCTTTTCGAGCTCTTTCAATAATTCAATTTCTTTTTCCGTTAACATAGGGGTGCCTCCTCAAATAATTTAGGTTGTTCATTTAGTTTAGACAAAGCGGCTGCGGGAGTCCTGGAAAAGTAATTCAGGTTTACAAATATCTGAAGTTCAAACCCTTGCTTTTTATATCTGTAAACCTCGCCGACCCGCAGCAAATATTCCCTTGCAATATAAAAGGGTTCGTTATCCAGGGATAACTTTATAATCTTGATTTTGTCTGATTGCATCAGAGAATAATTAAAGGCGATGGAATTTGTTTTCCGGTGGAGGTGCTTTGCTCTTATTCGTTTGCATTCGAAAACGCCGGACGTGGTATGCAGCTTGCCGATGTGTTTAGTAGTGAATCCAGTTTGTAGAACTATCACCCAAAACCCGGGAAGGGTTTCTTTATATAAGATATGGTTTTGCATTCTTAACCTCATTTAAAAATAAAATGCCCGAAGGGGAGGTTGTAAACCTTCGGGCTTTAAATTTCTTATATGTTTGTTTCATTTCAACTCTCATTAAATATTTTGCTTATTGATTCTAATTTCAAATGCAAAATATATAATGAGTTATTACGAAACGTATACTGCTAAAATGTCTATATACTTTCTAAATGTCTTTACTATCTATAAAATATTTTTCTTCTTCTTTATTTGCCAATACTTCATAAAACCGTCATAGAAAACTTGAAAATCAAACGTCAAATCCTGTTCGCTTACTTCGTTAAGGTGTTCCTCATAATGCAAAAGACAAATCTTCCGTTTGCTTTTATCAGGATTCAGTTTTATATTTTTAATTATTTCCTCATAAAGGGCGTATTTAGGGTCGCCAGGTTCTAATTTATTTCTTATAAGTTTTTTATTTACGAGTTGTAATTTTTTGTCAATCATTTCTATTTGCTCAGTTTTCTGTTTTGCTACACTGAAAGAACTGCCCAGCCCTAAATACAAAAATTTCTCATAAAAATAAAAAACGTTATTAGTCAATTTCTCTATAAACTTAATTTGTGCATTCGCTGTCGTAATTCGATAAAATTTACTATTAAATTCAGGAATAACCTCATTAATAATACTTTGATAAAATCCTTTTGGATTCCGTGGGTCAAAATCTTTTTTTAACTGTTTTATTACTTCGGGAGGAAAGTTTCCATTATCAATAAGCATCTCAATCTTTGGATAAAATGCTTTATATCTACTGGCGAGGTAAGTAAGTAACAAATTTAAATTTTGCTTATAATTCGCCAAAAGTTTTTCAACTTCATTTTTCATATTACAACCTTTTTAATATGTTCAATTACAATCTAAAATATTATTCCGTTCTTTCCAAATATAAAAAAGGGCTGCAGTGTTGCAGCCCTTGAAATTCTTAAAACTCTTTCACGTGATTAAGTATCTTAACGGCATCAAAAAGGTCGCTTTGTCTTAAGTGTGAATAAATTTCAGTGGTGGAAATGTTGGCGTGTCCTAATAACTTTGAAACAAAGAATAAGGATACCCCCTTTTGAACCAATAGAGAGGCAAAGGAATGCCGCAAGCTGTGAAAGTGTAATTTATCATTTAATCCCCCTTTCCTTATTAATTTCTTAAAAGCGTGTGAGAGGTGGTCTGCTTTGAATTGTCTTTGTTCATAAGTAAAGACAAAGCCGGAATCCGCCACCGGTGTTCTGTTAATTGCAATCTGATAAGCTGCATTACACAAAGGGACGCTCCGTACTTTCCTGGATTTCGTTAAGGTTGTTTGATTGTTTAAAATCAATATTCTTTTTTCAAAGTCTATATCCTTAAATGTTAAATTGATAAGCTCATTTTGTCTTAACCCTGTGTAAAATGCAAACTCTATAATATCGGAAATATCTTTGTTAGTGGATATTGTTAATAATTCATTTAGCTGCATTTCTGAAATAAACAAGGGGAGTCGCTGCGGGAGGCGTGGTTTCTTTATTTGCTTAATGAAGTTTTCAGTTATAAACCCCCGCTCCTTAAGATATTCAGAAAATATTGACAAATTAGCAAAGTCCCGCCGGGCAGTATGGATTGAAACTTTTAACCGGTGGGCCTGGTATTCCTGGAATAACTCTTTACTTAATTGAGTTGAATTAATATCACCGGTAAATTTAAAAAACTGTCTGAAAGTTATCTTAAAACTTCTGTTTGTCTTTTTGGCGTATTTACTTTCCACTGATTTCAGGAACTGAAAAAATAAAACTTTTAAGCTTTCCGGCGGGAGTTGTTTGGTTACTTGATAAGACTTTTTGAAGTCAATAACAAATTGAGTCGCCTCCGTCTTCAATTTCTTTCCGGTGGACTTAAGAGAAAGTTTTCCCGTGATAGGGTTAAGATAACGGACGGAATAATACCCCCCTGGTCGCTTGATTAGATACATAAGAACCTCCTTAAAAATCGGTTCTTTGTTTAGGGTGTTTTTAGTGTACACAAAAATGATACCTAATGATACCTAAATGATACCTTTTGATACCTATTTTCTCAGTTATGAGAAATGAAATTCACGGTTGTTTTTAGTGGATTTTCTGTAAATCTTATTTTATCCGATGTTCACCGGAGCCAATGTTTACAAGGGTGAAAATAAACAGAGGCAAATTAAATTTTGCCTCTGGTCTCCGAGCCACTTGCCGGATTCGAACCGGCGACCTGCTCATTACGAATGAGCTGCTCTACCAGCTGAGCTAAGGTGGCTTATGAAAGTCAGTTTGTGGCGAATTCCGTATGAAGTAAATTCCGCTCTCAAACAGAGGAATAGTTCTCTATCTTAATTTCTTCTTATGTCTGTTCTTTCTTAAACGTTTTTTTCTTTTGTGAGTTGACATTTTATGTCTTTTTCTTTTTCGTCCGCAGGGCATTTCGTCTCCTTTAATTCTTCTTTTTTAATGTGATTCTAATAATTGCTGTGCCTGTTTGGCGTAATCTGAGTTCGGATCAAGTTCAATAACTTTTCTAAACCACTCTTTAGCTTTTTCCCTGTTTTGTTTTCCCAAATTCACAATACCTAAATTATATGTTCCGATTATATGATTCGGTTTTATCTCTAAACCCTTCAACATTATTTCTTCTGCTTTGTTGTATTGTTGCAGATTAAAATAGCAAACCCCTTTATCAATTATAACATCAGGATTCTTTGGATCGAGTTTAAGGTACATATCGTAATACTTTATTGCATCTTCATTAAATCCGTTATCCATTAATAGATGTCCGAGTTCAACTATTTTTTCTTTATCTCCTTCGTTATTTTTTACGTAATCACGTAATTCATTTATTCTGTTGATCTCTGCTAAACCAGGACCCTGTGTCAGGTTCTGTTGAGTATTATTGTTCGCTGTCGCTGTGTTACTAACAGGACTGTCGAACGTACCGGTAATTAATAATCCAATTAAAACAATCCCAACAATCACAACAAAAATGAGAAGTATTTGTGCGTTTGAAAGATGCAAGCCTGGCTGCTTATGTGTCGGCTGTTCAGAAGGCTTTTTGCTTTGGCTCACTCTTGCACAGCAATAAGGACAAAAAACAAATTCGTTTTTTACCTCTGCTTTGCATATATGACAATTTTTTGGCACTTATCTACTTTTATTATTTATCAATTAAATTAATGTTAGTTTTAAAATCCTTGGAAAACTTAAATATAGGTACGAAATGTTCAGGTACGAATACCTTTTCACCCGTTTTCGGATTTCTTGCATATCTGCTTGTTTTTTTCTTTACCTTATATGAACCAAATCCTCTTATCTCTATGCCGTCTCTTTTTTTTAAAGTTTCAGCAACAACTTTAAAAAAACCCTCAACCACCGCTTCGGTTTCTAGTTTAGTTATTCCGGTTCCATTCGCTATCAATTCGATGATTTCAGATTTCGTCATTACTGCCTCTTGGTAAATTCTGCTAAGTAATTATAAATTAAGACTTTAAAGTTATTAAATTTCTACAATAAATGCAATTTTTTGTTCCCTGAATTTATTCTTTTTCCAGACTGGACCAATTTTTCGTCATTTTACACTGTTTATTTCTATATTTGGTTTGTTTTTTAATATTTATCTGAAACAGATGACCTACAAACTTAAAATCGAATATGACGGTACCCGCTTTAGTGGATGGCAGGAACAGATGAATCAAAAGACTGTCCAAGGTCAATTAAATCTAGCGGCAAAATCAATTTTCGGGATTATGAACCTCTCTGTGACTGGATCGGGAAGAACGGACAGAGGAGTGCATGCCATTGAACAAGTAGCTCATTTCGCTGCTAACAAGAAAATTCCTACAGATGTTTTGAAACTTAAATTTAACGACTTCCTCCCACACGATATTAATATCCTTTCCGTGGAAAAAGCACCGGACGCATTTCACTCAAGACACAGTGCAATTAACAGAAGTTATTTATACGTTATCGCTAAACGTCGCTCAGCTTTTGGGAAAAATTACGTTTGGTGGATCAAGGATAAACTTGATGTTGAGAAAATGTACACGGCTTCTCAAACTTTTGTGGGTCTTCACGATTTTTCATCATTTGCAGATAAGGATCTGTTGGATGGAGCGACAAAAGTAGGATTGGAGAGTATTGAATTTGTTGAAAACAGCGATTATCTTATCATACGGATTGTCGCCTCTCACTTTCTTCACAAAATGGTACGTCGGATCATCGGTACACTTGTGGAGATTGGAAGGATGACCATAAAATCCGCAGATTTAATTGCTTGTTTAAACAGTTATAACACCTTACCATCCCGATACACAGCTCCTCCATCAGGTCTTTATCTTGAAAAAGTTGTTTATGGTAAAGAGGATTTCCGTAAACCGCTGGAGCAGTTGCTCCCCTCTCTCCCCTTTTTCTATTAACATTTAGGTATTGATAATATGCATTTCACACTCAGCACAATGGAACTCAAGTTTGTATTTGTTCTTTCTGTCCACTAAATAAAGTGGTTCAGGGAGCTTTGATTGGTTGTGCTTCTCATCAAACGGGCACATTGTGAATTCATTTTTTATGCAATACTTTGTCACCATCAAAGTCTTATTTCTCACATCCATTGTCTGTTCCATTCCCCCGTTTATTGCTTGAACATTATGACGCTAAAAGAATTGAGCAGCTAATTTATTTACGACATTCCCCCTATAATCAAGCACCTTTTCAGGATAGGGATAATTGTTTCTTATTATCTCAAATCGCTGGGGAGAGTAGGATAGCAGTCGTTCTTTCATCAAATTAGTGAGAAGTGTTCTGCGGAGTTCATTCAGTTTGCTTAAACTTAATCCGATTTTTGCAGAGGAGCGGACGATCACGCCGGTAACATTGAATAAAGTCTCACCACTTTTAGAGAATTGTTTTATAATTTGAACTTCGGACAATTCCTTTATCTCATCATCGTAAATATGAAGATGTTCGGTTGCAACTATTCCGTCTTCATCTGTTCCGATCAGCAATAAAACATCTCCATCTATTTGGACTTCAATACTTGCATCTATTCTTCTAATCGTTTTATCGCGGGCAAGTTCTCTTTCAAATGCAATATTGTTGTTACGATATATTTTCTGACCCTTAAAAAAATCACTTATTTTGTTTGTGAAAACAGTACTGCCTGAACTCCTGTTTACATTCATTCCCTGCAACACTCCGTCCTTTGTGAAATAACAAAGTCCGTCACCAGGAAGAATTATATCATCAGTTTTTATTGTAAAGTAGTTATTTCCAATTACCGAGATCTCACCCAGGAACTCCCCGACGGCTTTTGGAGTATCGGTTTTTGCTATCTTATCAACTTTTCCGTCTACAAAATATTCAGTAAATCCCCTGTTGAATGTCTTCGCAATTTCCGGCTCAAACGAGTGAAATACTTTTCCGCTTGAGCTCTTTTTATAACCTGTTTTTCCTTCGAGAAACTTGTCAATTTCCCTCCGGAAAAATGCCGTAGTGTTTTTAACGTAGTTTATATCCTTTAGCCGTCCCTCGATTTTGAAGGAGGATACTCCGACAGCAATCAACTCGGACAAACGGTTTGAGAGATTGAGGTCTTTTAAGGAAAGAAGGTACTTGTCTTTTATAAGGACATTCCCCTTTTTGTCAATTAAAGAGTAGAGCATCCTGCATGATTGCGAACATTCCCCCCTGTTTGCACTTCTTCCCGTTGTTGCATAACTCATGTAACACTGTCCACTCAGTGACACACAAAGTGCACCGCTGATAAAAACTTCAAGTTCTATTTGACTGGAAGAACTGATCTCTTTAATTCTTTCAAGAGAAAGCTCCCTTGGCAGAATTACCCGTTTTACTCCTATCTCCTCAAGAAATTTGACTTTTTGAAGTGTATAGTTATGAGTTTGAGTGGAGGCGAAGAGCGGAACCGGAGGGAGATCCATCTCCAAAAGGGCAAAGTCCTGAAATATTATAGCATCGCTTCCTAAATTATACAGATCATAAATGAGTAGTCTGGCATCCTCAAGTTCATTATCGAAGAGAATAGTATTAACTGCCACATAAACTTTTGCGTAATAGCCGTGTGCATATTTTATAAGTTTTGAAATATCTTCAAGGCTATTGCCGGCTGCTTTACGGGCTCCGAAACGATCGGCCCCTATGTATACTGCATCCGCACCATGATTTATAGCTGCTATACCGGAGAGCAGATCTTTTGCAGGTGAAAGCAGTTCGATCTTTTTCAATTTATTTTTTGTTTTTAACAAGCATTTCGTTCATTTCGTCTACTATTTGGGTAATTTCATCCTCTGAAAAATTTTTCTCTCTGGCCGCGCTTTCGATCGACCCCCAGGATGGTTCACCACATCTCAGGCACCTGATTCCCCGCTTCATCAAGAATGTCACGCTATCGGGGTATTCATTCACCAGATCTTCAATTGTCATTTCCCTGGATATCATTTTCTTTCTTCTCTTTTTTCTTTGAAGGTAATGCAAAAATCAATCCAAGCGCAGCTCCGTATAACGTGGAGATGTATGGATTACTTTGTATTGGGCATCCGTTTTTACAACCGATGTAATAATAATAGGCGAAACCGGCTGCAGCACCAATCAAAATGAATGAGTATCTTAAATATTTTTTCATCATTATTCCTAGTTATATAATTATTTTCATTTTGATGACATCCGGCAAAAAAAGATTCTTCTTTTAATAAGCAACAAGTTAATTCTGATTTTTATTTCTCACATTTCAGTGTTTCAAGTTGATCACGTAACACTGATGGAATTTCAATTTTGCCACCTACGGTTTTTAAGATCGCTAAGTGAACAGAATTCACGGAAGCGGCCAATTCATCCCCTTCCTTCAGAATATCGTACTCCAGTTCAAAGGAAGATGCGCGGATCGTTTTTAGCTTCAGGATGTATGTTACAATATCCCCTGCTGACAATGGTTTTACGTAAGTTGCGTCGCAGTGAATTATCGGGTAGATAATCTCGCTATTCCTGAAATAGTCTTTGTAGTAGTTCTGACTTTCCAAGTATTCCTCAAAAACTTTATGGACTAATTCGAAAATTTTACCATAAAAAAGAACACCTGCAAAATCACAATCTGCAAAACTAATAATTCCTTTCGTAATGTACACAATTCCTCGCTTTTCTTGCTATTCAAATAAATTTAAGCAATTAATATAATTATAATTCATCCTTTTTCAAATTCCATAAAAATATTTTTGTTTTTATTTATTGGCAAAATTGTTAAATTGTATCAAATCTTTTCGAACATATTTATTTGATATTTGTAATGAACAGTTTACTCGTTATCCCCTCTATTGACATTAAAGCCGGAAAAACCGTTAGGGTGGTTCAGGGCATTCCTGAACTTAATTGCACTGAGTATGGAAACGATCCCGTTGAGATGGCGAAAATTTGGAGAGCCGAAAATGCCAAGATGTTGCATATAGTTGATTTCGATGCAATTGACGACAGCAAAGTCAACCTCCCGATTATAAAGAAGATGGTCGAGAGTGTTATTATTCCGGTTGAATATGCCGGGGGTATCCGTTCAGTTGACGATGCAAAAAGACTTCTCGACATAGGAGTCTGCCGTGTAGTGATATCATCGCTGGTCATATCCCGTCCCGATGAATTCCGAAGGGTACTTGATACAGTAGGTCATAATAAAGTAGCAGTTGCGATAGACGTGATAGACAACGAAGTGGTAATAAGACATAGAAAAATTAAGACAGGCATAGCTCCGGTTGCCCTGGCTGTTAATTTAAAGGATATGGGTGTAGAGCGATTCATTATAACCGATGTTAACCGAAACGGAATGCTTCTGGGACCTAATTTGGGTCTTTCATTGGGCATAGCTCAGGCAACTCAGAGGAAGGTAACACACTCCGGAGGAGTTAGAAATAAGGATGAATTAATGGACATCAAGTCGCTTTCTTTAAGCGGAATTGACTCGGTTATTATTGGCAGGGCGCTCTATGAAAACCGTTTCGCTTGTCAGAAACTATGGCGCGTAGCAGAATCAGGAATTTTTAATTAAATGGAGTAATTATGGCTGAAGGTGAAAACAAATCTGTTCAAACAAGTTTTTGGGCTAATATCTTTAAATCAAAAACGGAATCAGAAGAGATATTTGAAATCCTTAAACAAATTCCTCCATTTGAAAAACTCAAAGCGCGCGAGGTTAAAGAAATTATTCCCTTGATTCACTACCGAAGCTACACCAAAGGGGAGGTGGTTTTTCTTAAAGGTGACCCCGGTATTGCCCTCTATATTATTATTTCCGGAAAAATTTCCATAATTGACGACACGGGCGGACATAATCTTAAACTTGCTGAATTTACCCGGGGAGATTTTTTTGGTGAAATTGCACTGATAGACAACGAAAAGAGGTCTGCCTCTGCTTATGCTGAATCCGCTTGTAATCTTGCTGTAATTTTCAAACCGGATCTGGATGAGTATATCAATAAGAATGCAAAAGCAGGGGTAGCAATCTTATCGGGACTTGCAAAAATTGTAACTGCACGCCTTAGAAATGTTAACAATGAATACTTCAATCTTTTTAAGCAATTTTCAGCGAAAGGAGACTAGTTATGTCTATGACAATAAAAAAAATTCTTGTCCCCATTGACTTCTCCGAATCTTCAATTGTATCTCTCCGTTATGCACTTGAATTTATCAGACTTTTTCAGGCGAAACTTTGCATAATTTATGTACTGGAACCGGTAGTTTATCCTCCTGACTTTAGTCTGGGACAGATTTCTCTTCCATCGGTGGATCTTGAGATGGATAAAAGAGCCCGGGAAGAACTACAAAAGATTGCAAAAAACGAGATACCTGAGGGAATTGAATACGAATTGATTATCAAGAGTGGGAAGCCATTTGTGGAGATTATCGAGGCAGCTCAAAACATGGATATTGACCTGATTATTATTGCAACTCACGGGCACTCCGGAGTTGAGCATATACTCTTTGGTTCTACAGCAGAAAAAGTTGTACGCAAAGCTCCCTGTCCGGTACTAAGTGTACGTAAATCAATAAAGGGATTTGACGTAAAGACTGAAATTAAAAAGGGTTAGCAGTACTTACAAATTTCGCTCCAGAACAAAATCAACAAGGTTAATAAGAGACTCTTTAGCAGATGAATCGGAGAATATTGCCAATTCCGCCTTTGCCTTATCACCTATTTGGCGCGCCTTCTCCTTGGCGTATTCCAATCCTCCATTTGCTTTAACAAAGTCAATTACTTTTTCAATGTTTTCTTTTTTCTCCCCTTTTATAAGTTTTTTGATCCTGCCTGTTTCTGATTTCTCAACCCTGTTAAGTGCATGAATCAGCGGTAAAGTCATTTTCTTATCTTTAATGTCTGCCCCAATAGGCTTGCCAAATAGCTTTGTTACACCTTCAAAGTCGAGAATATCATCCCGTATCTGGAAAGCAAGTCCCAGATTCTCTCCATAGCTTCTCATTGCCAGAATCTGTTTCGCGTTGTCTGTAGTACTGGCACAGCCTAACTCACAACAAGTTCCAATCAGCGAAGCGGTTTTATCGGATATTATTTTGAAGTAGGTAGTCTCATCAATATCCAATTTTCTGGTCTTTTGGATTTGAAGCAGTTCCCCCTCTGACATTCTTTTAACAGTTTGGGTAATAATCCGGAGAAAATCAAAATCCCCCCCTTCAACGGCTATCATAAGTCCGCGGGAAAGGAGGTAGTCTCCCATTAAAACTGCTATCTTATTCTTCCAGATTGCGTTAATACTGGGGAATCCTCTCCGTTTATCGCTGTTATCCACAACATCGTCGTGTACAAGCGTTGCAGTGTGTAGCATCTCAACCAGCACAGCTCCACGATGTGTTCTTTCCCCAATTTCCCCGTTAATTTTTCCGGATAACATAACCAGCAAAGGTCGAATTCTTTTTCCCTTCTGTTTCATAATATACCTGGTTATAAGATCAACCAGAGGTACTTTTGACTTAAGTGAATTCCTGAAAATCTCATTGAACTGAACTAATTCATCTTTAATTGGCCTGCTTATATTACTTAATGTATTACTCATTTTCCTTCTTCATTGAAAACTTGGAGACAAGTATGCTTATTTCATATAAGATAACCAACGGAATTGCCATGAGTACTTGGGAAATCGGATCAGTACCGGGGGACAAAAACGCTGCCAAAATCATAATAACGATGATAGAGTGCCTTCTGTATTTTCTCATTATCTTCGGAGTCAGTATCCCAAGCTTCGAAAGGAAAAAGGAAATCATAGGAAGCTCGAAAATCAATCCTGCAGCAAGCATTATACTAAGGACTATTGAGACATACTCATCAATAGAAAATTCATTCTTGATCGTTTTTGTTCCAAAACCTGCTGCGAAGTCCATTACTGTTGGCAGCATTATAAAATATGCAAACATCAGCCCGGTAATAAAACACAAAGATGAGAAGACTACAATCGCGAGTATGTATCTCCTCTCGTTTTTCCGTAGCGCAGGAGCAATAAACTTCCACAACTGTAGGAAAAGATTCGGGATACTTACGATTATTCCGCATATTATTGCCACTTCAAAGTATAGGAAGACTTGTCCAAAGGGCTTAAGATTCTGCAGACTTGCACCCACTTTTTTTGCAGGGAGTAAAAGAATGAAATCAATAATATACTCAATAAAAATACCACAGATAATTGCACCAACCGCAATACCGATAATGGCATAAATAAGCCGCCACCTTAGTTCCTCAAGGTGTTCCAGGAACGTCATTTCCCCTTCCTGTTCGGTGTCTTCTTTTAATTCTTTATTTATCTCTTCAGCCACAACTCCCCGTGTTAATCCGCTTTACTAAATAATTGAAAATTTGAACAGAGCTTATTTACTTCTTTCCTGACTTCTTTCAGAACTGTTTCATCTTCCGGTTTTGAGATGGCTCTGTCAATAAATCCGGCGATTAATTTCATCTCATTTTCCTTCATGCCTCTGGTAGTAACTGCGGGTGTTCCAATACGAATTCCGCTTGTAACAAAAGGACTCTTTTGGTCAAACGGTACCATGTTCTTGTTTACTGTGATACCGGCCAGTTCCAAAACTGCTTCGGCTTTCTTACCGGAAATCCCTTTATTTGTAAGGTCAATCAGCATCAGGTGATTATCAGTTCCTCCTGAAACAATCTTATAATCACTGGAGGTAAGTTCTGCTGCCAGAATGGAGGCATTCTTTTTTACCTGTATAACATATTTTTCAAATGAACTTTCAAGCGCCTCTCCGAAAGCAACTGCCTTAGCCATTATAATGTGCATAAGCGGTCCTCCCTGAATTCCGGGCATTACTGTTGAATCGAGCATCTCAGACATCAGTTTCAGTCTGTCCCCTTTTAGTGTCTTAACCCCTTCCCTGT
Organism: Ignavibacteriales bacterium; assembly: GCA_012517155.1. Classification (GTDB taxonomy): domain Bacteria; phylum Bacteroidota; class Ignavibacteria; order Ignavibacteriales; family Ignavibacteriaceae; genus JAAYVN01. The sequence continues at coordinate 13,097 of JAAYVN010000009.1, forward strand.
TCTCGAAATCCTTTCCCATAAGTATAACTCCGCCACGCGGACCTCTTAAAGTTTTATGTGTTGTGGAAGTCACTATATCGCAAAAAGGAATCGGACTGTTTAGCAGTCCTTTGGAAATAAGTCCGGCAGGATGAGCCATATCGCAAATAAGATAAGCACCAATAGAATCGGCAATTTCTCTGAATTTCTTATAGTCCCAGTCTCTCGAATATGCACTTGCACCGGTTATTATCAATTTTGGTTTTTCCCTTTTGGCAGTCTCTTCAATTACGTAATAATCCAGTCTCCCCGTCTCTTTATCCAGCGAGTAGCTTATCGCATTGTAAAGAATACCCGAAAAGTTAACTGGAGAACCGTGAGTGAGGTGCCCGCCATGAGCCAGGTTCAGCCCCATAAATTTGTCTCCAGGTTTCAGGAGAGTCATAAAGACTGCCATATTAGCTTGTGAACCGCTGTGTGGTTGAACATTTACATATTCAGCACCGAATAGTTTTTTCAGTCTTTCCCTGGCAATTTCCTCAGCCTGATCGATAAACTCGCAACCGCCGTAATATCTTTTCCCCGGATACCCTTCGGCATATTTATTCGTTAAAAGCGAACCCGCAGCGGTTAAAACTGCAGGACTTACATAATTTTCAGATGCAATCAGTTCCAGATTTTCTGTCTGACGCTTTGTTTCCGAGGCTAAAACAGCCGATATTTCTTTATCCCTATCAAGTGTATACATATCATTCATCCTTTACGGAACAACTATACTTTTGCCAATCCAACCGAAACAGCTTCCTGTCACGGGAAGAGTTGTACCGGATTTAATCTTCCTGAAGAAGTAGTCTTCTTTTGTAGGTGTGGAACCGGATAATGCTCCAACCCTATCTCTTGCCTGTGTTAGCGAAGGATCCATATTTGCTGCTCTTCTGTATGTGTCAACAGCTAACTGATATACTACTTTTGTTTCGAAATCGAAAGAACAACTTCGGGCAGACTGTTCATAAAGCATTCCTTCATAGAATAATGCCAGAGCCCATCCACCTGCCACCTCGCTTGCTTTTTGGAACTGTGCTCTTGCCTGTGAGAGTTGTCCCCGTTCCTTGTATACAAGTCCAAGGTTTAGATAATGCTCTTTAGTTTTTGAATCCAGCTTAATAAGCTTGTTGTACTGGTCAACTGCTTTGTCGAACATTTCAAGTTTCTGGTAAGCTAGTGCTAGCTGAGTATTGTAATTAATTGTTTCCGGTTGTTTATTTACCAGGTACTCAAGAGGGACCAGTGCTTCTTTGTACTCATTAACTTTAATACATAGTGATGCATATTTCCAGCCCTTTGCAAGATCATCCTTATTGAATTCCCAGCTTTTCTTGGCTAGTGCAATAAGTTCGTCAATGTTCTCTACCAATCCCTCAAGCTCCGTATTCCATACAGGATTATTAGGCTCGCGCTCTGTCAGGTAAGAAAAAATATCAAGAGCTTTCGTCTTGTAGTCCGGATTTTCCTGCATACTAGCTTTATAGAGTTGACCTAATTGATTGTACCAGTAAGGATCTGCAGTGGAATCCATATCAATAGCTTTCTCATACTCAGTAATTGCTGCTTTCTGATCTCCGTACCAGGTTTGCATAACAAATCCTTTTTTTCTCTGAAAATAAGGTGCATCTGGAGGATAATGCTTTATTGCCATTTCAATCATGTAAAGTGTGGTGTCGGCAATCTGCTTCTGACCCTCGTCGGTTGCCTGAGTTGAGTCGTGCAAATACCAGAGTGCTTCTTCCATTTTGTGATAAATCCATTTATTGTACTTTACCGGGTCTATCCTCAGAATATTCCATGCATAGGGCAAAGCACTTTCGTAATCTTTGTTTTTATGATATTCGGAGAAGAGACTGTACTCTCTCGGCAATATCAATGAGTCAGGTGTCTGTGCTTTTACTGTATTTGAAAAAGTGACAAATACAACTAATAATAGAACGGCTAATTTAAATAAGTTTTTCACGGTTGTATCCTTAATTATGTTACATTTAACATTGTGTGAATTATTTATCCTGTCTTACAAACCAAAGCTCCCCAAAACTCAGGCCAATCCCTAATTTGAACATATTTTCATGAACAAGGCTGTTTTTCGTAGTTCCGCGGTTAAGGTACTGTATAGCAAAGTCAACAGTATTGTCCCTTCCAAGAGGCACTGAGACTCCCGCACTGACCGAAAACTGGTTAATTTTCTCTCCGTTTAGACTCACTGGCAGATTTTCATAACCTAAACCAAACCGGTAAATCATCAGTTCTTCAAATTTGGTTCCGTCCGGATCTTCCCTGTATTCTATACCAAAACTAAACTTATTAACGCTTTCCGCTTTCAAACCGCTCCCTGTATTCCAGTTTCCTATACCGGAAGAGGTTGAACCCGAACCAAAACTCTTCCATTGCTGCATTAAGTAATCAGCATATATCTGATAGGACTTCCCGATTTTGAAACCCAGTCCAAAAATCATTCGGACCGGAAGCGTACCAATCTGGGACTGGTAATCTGTTGTGTCCAGATAGGTATCAACTAAACGGGTAGAGGTAATATCAATATTGAAGTCACTCACAAAGTTGGCAGTGAATCCAAGAGTCAGATTATTCAACGCACCTGAAAATCCGAAAAGTGAATCCAGCGAGGGAGTAATAACTCCCACTGTCCCTCCTAAAAATTTTCCGTTGACTTTGTCTTTATACTGCGATGCGGAAGATAACGCACTTTCGTAATTGACTTCGGTATAATAATTCAGATTCCCAAAGTAGTAATCCAGCGAAGCTCCCACTTTTATGTTTAACGGAAGACGATATGACATACCTACAAAGACCTTTGAAAGACCACCATCCCCTTTGAAGGTCACGTCGTAATTCACATTATCGGTCGACTGATTCTTAAGAACCGACTCATAGGCAACCGTCGTGTATGGCAAAAGCCCCGCAACAGCGGTAATTCCATAATCCCTTTGAACCGGTATCCCGAACATAAAGGCGGTTAATGATGTGCTCGAGAAAAAGTTGCTGGTCTTCTCGTCAGAAGCATAAAGCCCTTTAAAAGTGGCTGCAACTTCAAGTCGCGTAAGCCTCAGCAAATTCCATGAAGCGGGATTAAGCGAAGTAAGAAAGTCACGGTCTTCAACAGTACTACCTAAATCTCCCATACCAAGTCGTCTCGAAGTATGGGAATACTCCATTTCGCCATAACCAAATTGAGAGTAGAAACTGTTAGTCTGTCCTTGCAGGCTGATTATTCCCGCTGCGGTAATTACAAGTATTATAAATAATCTCTTAATCATTCTGAAACTCATTTTCTGTGGGAATATATCAAATTCAATCTTGGCTTCAATGTATCCTCAACAGCACTGAATCCGTAAATAGCATACATCTCAAGTCCTTCCAATGGTCTTCGAGGAGTTATCACAATTCCATTGTTTGTCTTCAGGTTCAGCATTTTATTTAATATCGTTGCAATATTTCCGGAAAAAGTATTATCGCTCCTCTCAAGTAAAACGGGCGTATCGTATTCATTCTTTACAGTATCAATTGCAAAGTATGCATAAACTCCTTCAGAATAGCCGCTTCCAACTCTGGATGAAGCCCAATCCATTTTCAGCGTGAGCTTTGCATAGTTAATAATTGCGTCAGAAGGAAGCCCGGACAAATCGAAAAATAATTTTCCGTTGGCAGTTAGTCCGCTCTGTACCTGAATAAACTTCTTGGGTACCTGGTCTAATTCACCTTTTACCAGATGTATATCCTGTAGCGTGTAGTAGGTTACTGTATCAGTATATTCAGTCCCCTTCTTAAGAATTAAAGTGATATATGGCTGAATAGATTGAGCAAGACTCCCCGAGTAACCCCAGAAACCATATATCCTTCGTGTGTTATCGGTAGGTTTAAGGTAAATTCCGAAAGTATTTGCCGAAGAATTGAGTTTTTCATCGCTCAGCCAGGATCTGACCAAATTAACATCAAGCTTAAAAGAAATCAGACTGTCTGTAATTTGTCTTTCAGAAGATATATCCGTTGCATCATAAGTCAGCTGACCAATGGAGTCATAATTAAAAGTTGAATAACCCCAGTTGTATGTCACCTTATGTGCTGAAAAATCGAAAACTCCGTTCGAATCTCCATAACTGTAAGAATTTGTCAGATTGACTTTGGCCTCCAATATTTCAATACTATCCAAATCATTCTTATATGTATCTTCCAGAAGGAGGGAGAATTTTATCAAGGTAGTAGCCTCAAGAAATTCCGTTTTTCCAAGCAACAGTCTGTCAGCCGAGCCCAATGCCAGTATTTTTTTAAACGAAGTTGCATATTGCTGAATAGTATCTTTATTTGTATCCAGTGTAGTTACCTGTACGGTATTGTTCTGATTCAAAGCAGAGCCCAGACTACTGGGATCATCCGAACACGAAGAAAACAATATCATAGCTGTTATAAAAAGAAACCCGGTAAGTCCCTTTACTAATAATCCGCTATTTCTGAACATTTATATCCTTTCTTGAAAATGTGTCTGATCAACCTTCAATAAAAGATTGATAACATCAAATTTGCTGATTTTATTTGATTTTTGCAAGTGATAAATGCACACACCGTTAAATTTCACATCGTTTGTGCGCATCTGTGAGGAGGGTATTCTCCGAATTATTAAGCCATTCATCTCTGAGGAACCTGAGGGGAAATTCCACCTCAGGTTCATCGGATTCAAAACATCGGACATACTTTACTGATTAAGAATATTCTGATACAATTCAACATAACCACGGGCTGAGGATTTCCACGAGAAATCACTCTGCATACCGTTGGCAATAATTTTATTCCAGGTCCCTTTATCCTCGAAAATCTTCATAGCCGAGGTAATGGACTTGATCATATCACCAGCCGTATACTTTTCAAAAACAAAACCGTTGCCGGTTCCCTTTGCTGAGTCAAATTGTGAAACTGTGTCGGCAAGTCCGCCGGTTTTTCTGACAATTGGTATGGTCCCGTAAACAAGACTATACATTTGATTTAAACCGCAAGGTTCATATTTTGAAGGCATCAGCAGCATATCTGCGCCTGCCTCAATCAGGTGAGCTAGCTCATTATCAAAACCAAGCAGTAAACCTAGTTTATGTGGATACTGTTTATGTAGCTTCTCCAGTTTCGTGTGATAAATTTTCTGACCGGCTCCAAGCACAACAAACTTTACTTTCATTTTTGCAAGTTTGTCGAACGAATCCACGAAAAGGTCAATTCCCTTCTCTTCAGTAAGTCTCGAGATAATTCCAATAACCGGCTCATTCAAATCCCCTTCAAGATCAAATCTTTCAATCAATGCCTTTTTATTCTCGAGTTTTTCGTCAATGCTCTTAAGCACGTAACGCTTGGGAATGAACTTATCTGTTTTTGGATTCCAGTCGGACTCATCAATACCATTTATTAGCCCGGCAAATTTCTTCTTTTTCTTCTTCAGTAATTCGTCCAGACCCGAACTGATTACCTTATTAGCCATTACTTCTTTTGCGTATCCCGGACTAACTGTATTTACAAAATCAGCAAACTGGATCCCGGCTTTCATATAATTTACTTTGTTTCCATGCAAAATTCCATTCTCATTTATCATAGAATCGGGCAAACCCAGCCCTTTTAAAGTACCTTTTCCAAAAATACCCTGATTTGAGAAATTGTGTATCGTATATAGAATCTTAATCGTTTCGGAGGCAGGATTTCTTTTCTTTAAAGCCTTAAAGTATGCCGGCACTAACCCCGTCTGCCAGTCGTTACAGTGAATAATATCAGGTTGCCACCCCAGTTTCTCAATAAGTTCGAATATTGCATGAGAAAAGAATGCGAACCTCATATCATTATCAGGATAATCCTCACCGCTCAGAGCATCACCATAAATACTCTTTCTGCTTCCAAAATAGAGTTCGTTATCCAGGAAATAAATCTGAACACGCACTTTCGGAGATGGTAAAAACGACGATTTTAACGAAAAAGTGTAATCTTTGTCCCCTATTGTAATAGGGATATCTTTAAGACGAACAACATCATGGATCTTAAACTTGCGATTATCAACGGCACCATACTTAGGAACTACAACCCTTACCTCACAGCCAAGCTCTGCAAGCATTTTCGGCAATGCAGATGAGACATCGGCTACTCCGCCAACTTTTACAAAAGGTACTAATTCTGGTGTTACGAATAAAACTTTCAGTTGTTTATTATTTGTCATAATATTTTTAAGATTGTGAATTACAAAAATAACGAAAAAATCATTTTTTTCCTAAGATAAAAAACAACAAAATGGGCAGGAAACAGTCTGAACGTTGCGAGAAAGTGCGTATTTATGGATGATTAGTTGTTGCAGGATTGACCCCTGTTTTCGTTCGGGTTTTTACAAAGTATATATTGTTCCGCAACCGGGATTGAGTAGAGAACTCAAGATTTCGCCATACCAATAATTATCATATTGTGAAAAAATAAATCCCTGCAAGTATCACCAGTACCCCGCATACTCTCCTGATCCACAATGTAACCCTGGATTCTTCTGTCCAGTTTAAATATCCCTGAACTTTATTTGATGCCGTTCCCGCTCCTACTATTACCGCACAGTGCCCTAAGGCAAATGCCCCTAAAAGAAATGTCCCTTTCCAGAAATTCTCTTGTGCTGTCTGAAAGACAACTCCTAACACTGGTGCCAAAAAGGCGAAGGTGCAAGGGCCTAATCCAACCCCTAAAAGCAATCCCAGTATAAATGCGGCCACAAGCCCTGTGCTCTTTACTCCTTTGATGTTCACATTCCCTAAATTGATATTTATCAAATCCAGCAAATATAGACCAACTATGAAAAATATTCCGGCAACAAAGTAATTTCCATATACCCCCACATCCCCCATAATCCTCCCTAATGAAGCTGTGATTACACCAATTAGTGCTATTGTGATTAATATCCCTAAACTAAATATAAGAGAAAGCGAAAACGCACTCCTGTCACTTCTCTTTCCCTGTGTATTGATAAATCCAATTACTAAAGGGATACTCGATAAATGACACGGAGATAGTAATATGCTCAAAATACCCCATCCAAATGATGCCAATATAGCAATGTAAAAATTCTCATATAGCGCCATCGTTAAGTAAGTGAATATGTCTTCTATCAATTCCTCTCCTTTTTCTATTTAGATTTGTTTGGTTTTAATCCGTTCTTTTGTAAAAACTTATCTATCTCTTTCTCCGGATAAAATCCTTCATGCCTGTGTATCTCTTTTCCGTTTTCGTTAAGGAATACTTGTGTTGGTATCAATTTTATTTTATATTTTTCAGCATAGATTTCTTCTTCTTCTTTCCAGACATCGTAGAAAATCACCTTAATTTGATCTCCGTATCTCTTCTCGATTGAAGCCATCACCGGTTGCATCTGCTTGCACGGAATGCATTTTACTGATCCTAACTCTACAAATGTGATTTTTGGTTTCTTGCCTGTATCTTTTGTGTCATTCTGTGCTAATAATATTCCGGTTGTTAGCATTAAAAAAACTAAAAATATTCTTATTAGATTTTTCATATTACTCTCTACTTTTTTAGCCATTCTAAAATCTGCTCTTCTTTAGGGATGTAACCGCTGCTTTTTACTTTATCGTCCACTGCCAAACCGGGAGTCATCATTATTCCGTATGCAACTATTTTATCTATTTCGGTTACTTTTTCCACCTCAGCCTCAATCTGATGCTTCTTGATTATCTCTTTAACCCGTTCCTCAAGAAAGACGCATTTTTTACATCCGGTACCCAGAATTGTTACTTTCATTTTGTTTTTCCTCTTATTTTTTACCTTTTACTGTTATACTGTATATTCCAAAATTATAATTCAAACCAGCTTTCGCTTCCTCGGGTGAGATGTGTTTTAACAATAGTGCCCGGGATAATAAAATTTCTTTTGTCTGAACTATTTCTGCATTCTTGAATCCCCTCTCTTTTATCAGATTGATATATTGTTCTTGCTGTAATGCGCCGGCAATACAACCCGTGTACATTTCGGCTGATTTTTGAAGTCCCTCTGGCATTTCTCCCTGAATCACCACGTCAGAAATACATAAATGAGCACCCGGTTTAAGTACTCTGAAAATTTCCGAGAAAGCTCTCTCTTTATCCGGTACCAGATTCAAAACGCAATTGCTTAATACTACATCAACTGTTTCCGATTCAATCGGAAGGTTTTCTATCTCGCCTAATCTGAACTCCACATTTTTATACCCAAGCTTTTCTTTATTTTCATTTGCTTTCTTGATCATCGCTTCCGTCATATCCACCCCAATGACTTCTCCGCTTTCTCCGGTAATTGAACAGGCTATAAAAACATCGTTCCCCGCCCCACTGCCAAGATCAAGAACCGTATCCCCATCTCTTATCCCTGCATACTCTGTTGGCACTCCGCACCCTAGACCCAGATCTGCATCAGGAACGTATCCTCTGATTTTATCGTACGAATCCCCTATCATATTAATCTCCAAAGTCTGCGACCCGCAGCAGCAGCCGCATCCGCAGTCAGAACTTTCCTTGGCTATTTCACCATATTTTTCTTTTACTATTTCCTTAATTTTTTTTTCTTCCATTATATTTCCCTTTTTAATTACTATACTCTGTTCCACTGTTAAAATACTTTGCTTTGAAAAACAAAGCAACGTTAACCAATGCTATCAATACAGGCACTTCAACCAGTGGACCAATTACTGCTGCAAAAGCCTCACCGCTATTAATTCCAAAAACTGCTATTGCAACAGCTATCGCCAGCTCAAAGTTGTTGCTGGCAGCTGTAAAAGATAGTGTGCATGTTTTAGGATATCCCGCCCCAAGCCACATGGATATTCCGAAGGAAACGAAGAACATCACTACAAAATAAATCACCAGTGGTATCGCAATCCTTACTGCATCCAGCGGAAGACTTATTATATACTCCCCTTTCAGAGAAAACATTACATAGATAGTAAACAACAGAGCTATCAGTGTGATGGGACTTATTCTCGGGATAAAAGTTCTTTCGTACCATTCCTTTCCTTTTAATTTCAGGAAATAAAAGCGGGTTAACATTCCGGCTATAAACGGAATACCAAGATAAATAAATACACTCTCCGCTATTTGTCCTATGGTAATGTCAACTGCAAAAGTTTCCAATCCCAGCTTTTCGGGCAGAATTGTGAGAAATATATATGCATAAACAGAAAAGAAAAGAACCTGAAATATTGAATTGAATGCTACTAGTCCTGCTGCATATTCGGTATCTCCTTTTGCCAGATCGTTCCACACAATTACCATCGCAATGCATCTGGCCAATCCGATAAGTATTAATCCTGCCATATATTCAGGTAAGTCCTGCAAAAATATTACCGCTAATCCGAACATCAGAACAGGTCCTATTACCCAGTTTTGAACAAGCGAAAGAGAAAGAACTTTCCAGTCACGGAATACTTCCCACAATTCCTCGTATTTTACTTTTGCAAGCGGTGGATACATCATAAGTATCAATCCGAGGGCAATTGGAATATTCGTAGTACTTGAATTATATGAATTCCAGAAATCAACCACCTTTGGATAAAAATAACCCGAAAAAACTCCAGCTATCATTGTTAAGAATATCCACAGCGTGAGGTATCTGTCTAAAAATTTAAGTTTCATCGTTAAATCACTCATTTTCTGAATATTTTTTATTAACTTCTTTTATTTTATTTTCGTAGAAACCTGCACTATCCTTTAATTCGGGTGATGTAGAATTTGTAAAAATCCCGTCTTATCTCGTCCCTTATCCTCCTGAATTCATTAAGAATCTCCTCGTCAGTTCCGGTAGCTTCAGCAGGATCTTCAAACCCAATGTGTAATACTTCACCCACTTTACCGTAAAATATGGGACAACTTTCTTTCGCATTTTCACATACCGTTATAACAAAGTCAAACTCTTTGTTCAAAAACAAATCCACATTCTTAGGTTTGTTACCGCTTAGGTCAATCCCGGTTTCTTTCATCACCATCACTGCTTTCGGATGCACCCAATCCGAAGGTTTCGTCCCCGCGGAAAACACCTCAAGCGTATCATCAAACGACTTCATAAACCCCTCCGCCATCTGACTCCTGCACGAATTCCCCGTACACAAAATCAATATCCTCCTCTGCATCTATATCTGTACTCCTATTTTTTATCTGTGAAAATCTGTTTTATCTGTGTCATCTGTGTGCTATTATCCCTTCCTGATTAAAAACTACTAAAATAGCGTCCCATAGACCAGTCCACTCATCGTTGCCATTACAATTACCAAAGAAACATACACCACCGTCTTTTGCGTCCCCATCACACTCCTTATAACCAGCATATTCGGCAAAGACAATGCTGGACCCGCCAGCAATAACGCCAGCGCCGGTCCCTTCCCCATCCCGCTCGCCAAAAGTCCTTGTAAAATCGGAATCTCCGTGAGAGTCGCGAAATACATAAACGCCCCAGCAACCGATGCAAATAAATTCGACCATAAACTATTTCCTCCCACCATTGCAACTATCCACTCATTTGGAATTATTCCGTTCGGATTTTCCTGTGACCCCAGTAAAAATCCTGCCACAAGCACTCCCGCCCCCAGCAACGGCATTATCTCCTTCGCAAATCCCCAGCTCTCTCCCAGCCACTCATTAGATTCATCCTTCTCTAACCCCAATATTACACTCGTGGCTATTATCCCGGCTATAAACCCGATTATTGGATTATCATATAAAATAACCGACACTATCGCCACCAGAATTGATCCGATTATCACTCTAACCTTATTTGCTTTTAATATAAATAGTAAAGACAATGCAAATCCAATACTAAATACTGAGGTAATAAACCACTTGCTTGCAAACATAAAATACCAGAACCCGCTCAAGTCATCTGACTTACCCCAGTTTGCAAAAACTAAAATCGCCACCATTATAAATAAATGAATAGCAATCTGCCAAATCGGCCTCTGCTCAGGAATATCAGGTACACCCAGCTGAACCGCCTCTTTTACCTTCTCTTCTTTTCTATATATATACGCCATTACCATTCCTATTATCACACTGAAACTTACAGCCCCTATTATCCTTGCCATCCCCATCTCAAACCCTAACACTCTTGCTGTCAAAATTATCGCAAGTATATTAATTGCCGGTCCTGAATATAAAAAGGCAACCGCAGGTCCTAATCCCGCTCCCCTTTTATATATACTTGAAAATAACGGAAGTATAGTACAACTGCATACCGCCAAAATCGTTCCTGATAGTGCTGCCACTGTGTATGCAACCCATTTCCTTGCTTTTGCACCAAAATATTTTATTACCGACCCCTGACTTACAAATACTGCAATTACCCCTGCAATAAAAAATGCTGGGATTAAACATAATATCACATGCTCTTGCGCATACCACTTTGCTAATACTAAAGCTTCATTTACCGCCCCCTTGAACGTTTCTTCCTCTATCGGCAAAAAATATGCAAATACAAAGAAACCCAGAATCCAGAGAAAACTTTTATACTCCTCTTTCCACTTCATTTATCGATCTTACCTTTCATTTATACTTTCAGCGAAATATTAATCGACGCCGCATATAATTTTTCTGTCAACTTTATTAACCAGCTTCAGATCATTCTTTATCGTAATATCATTGTTTAAATATTTTATAAATAATGCCAGCATATCCTGAACATAAACAGACTCCGGCGATCTTACTAACTCATAATTCACCCACTTCCCCTCTTTATCATCAATGATAAGACCTGCATCCTTAAGTATGGATAGATGTTTGGAAACTGTCGAATTGGCGAGTTTTAGGACTGAACTGACTTCACACAAACACAATTTGCGCGATTCCA
>JAAYVN010000051.1 GCA_012517155.1 Ignavibacteriales bacterium
ATGACCACATTAAACGGAAACGAAACCGGTTTGGTTGCATATTACAGATTTGACCAGTACGACGGTACTACCCTTTATAATATTGCCGGAACCGGTTATAACGGGACTATTAATAATATGGAATCATCTGACTGGGTTGCCTCCACTGCATTTAACACATGGATTGGCTCCGAAAACTCCACATGGTCAACCGCAAAAAACTGGAGCAGCGGGACTGCCCCTGTTTCTACGGATAATATAGGTCTTTATAAATGGGATTTGGGGAATGAGACAACAATCAGCGGTACTCCAACTGTAAACAATCTTCTGTTTTCCTCAACAGCGTCTCCCACACTCAGTTCCGACTATTCAGTTAATGGTAGTTTGCTGCTCGGCAGAGATCTTGATATCAGCGGCAGACAAATAACACTTGGTTCTTCAGGTTATCTTGTTGAGGGAAATTACAGACTCTATAGAACCTCGGGAACTATTACAACCACCCGGACACTCGGAACACTCAGCACTTCCACAAATGTTGCGGGTCTGGGATTCGGAATAAAATCAACAGGTAATTTAGGAAGTACAACAATAACGAGAGGACTTGTATCCCAGTCAGGGAGTTATTTGACAAATGGAGTAAGCAGGTATTTTGATGTTACAGCAGCAGGCGGAGGACCATATGATATTGTTTTTAACTATCTTGATGCGGAAGTACCCGGGACAGAAAGTAACCTGGCATTATTCAAATCATCGGACGCAGGTTCAACATGGACGATACTGTCCGTAAATCTCAATACGACTTCAAACACAATTTCATTTAGCGGTACCTCAAGTATGTCAAGATGGACGGCAGCCGATAATAACTCTCCCCTTCCTGTTGAACTTTCCTCTTTAACGGCAAAAGCATTGAGTAACTCTGTGATTATCAATTGGAAAACATCCACCGAAGTGAACAACTACGGATTTGAGGTGGAAAGAAGTCTGAAGACAGAGTCCGACATGGTCGGAGGAAGTCAGAATCCTGAATGGGATAAAATTGGTTTTGTACCCGGTGCCGGAAACAGCAATTCTCCTAAGGAATATTCGTTCACTGATGATCTGAATGATGCATCCTTACAGTCACAAAATCATAAAATCCTGTATCGCCTAAAACAAATTGACAACGACGGGACTTTCTCCTACAGCAAGGAAGCGGAAATTGAGAATCTTCGGCTTGCTGATTTTGAACTTAGCCAGAACTATCCGAATCCCTTTAATCCAACCACCACAATCAAATTCGGATTACCCGCAGATACCAGGGTTACACTGGAGGTATTTAACATTACGGGTGAGAAGGTCTCAACATTGGTAAGCAACGAAATGAAATCAGCCGGTTACTACGAGGTTCAGTTTAACGGATCAGAACTCTCAAGCGGAGTCTATTTCTATAAACTCCTGACGGAAAACGGATTGCACATAAATAAAATGATGCTGATGAAATAATTAAGAACTAAATGCATTCAGAAAAGGAGCTGCGAAGCTCCTTTTTTTATTCCCAGTAAAATAAATATAACTAATTGCTGACCGGATTTTCTGCAGACGTTTAATCATACGCAATAATCATTCTTTTTTTGTAGATTTGTAATGCAAATAATAAGTTTTATCTATGAATGGTTCTAAACTAATATACCTGGACAATCAGGCTACAACGCAGACAGACCCCAATGTGGTTGAAAAGATGCTCCCATATTTCACAAAATTCATGGGTAATCCATCATCAGACCACAGCTTTGGGATAGAAGCCCGCTCCGCAGTGAGTTGGACCAGGGACATAATTACCAAAGCCTGGGATCTTGATTGCCGGCAGCTTGTTTTTACAGCAGGTGCATCTGAATCAATAAATCTTGCGCTCAAAGGATTTGCATCCTCCCCTTTTTCAACAGCCAGGAAGAAAATTCTAACCACAAATATCGAGCACTCTGCAACTATTGAAACCCTGAAAAGACTTGAAATGGCAGGGTTTGAAATTATTAATTTGCCGGTTGACAATGAGGGATTAATAAGCACAAAACAACTTGAAAGTTCATTGTCTGAGGATACTCTTCTGGTCTCAATTATCCTGGTAAATAATGAAATCGGGACAGTTCAGGATTACAATGAAATTATTAAAATTTGCAGCGCCCGTCAAATTCCCCTGCATTTTGATGCCACCCAGGGGATTGGAAAAATTGAATTTTACAGTGCAGTCAGTAAGTGTATGTCTCCTCTCTTGTTTTCTTTTTCTTCTCATAAGTTCTACGGACCGAAGGGAGTGGGAGGATTATATTTAAACCAGCCGGCCATTGATGCTAAATTAGTTCCTCTGATTGACGGGGGTGGTCAGGAAGGGGGTTTAAGAGCAGGAACTGAAAACGTACCCGGTATTGTTGGAATGGGCAGGGCAATAACTTTGTGCAGGGAGTATTTTCCTGAAGAAACAGAGAGAATCACATTTTTACGGGATAAATTTTTACATAATCTGAACGACGCCGGAATCAAGTATTCGATAAACGGTTCCAGGATCAGCCGGATTCCACATAATCTCAATATTATGTTCCATGAAGTGCCTTCTGCAGTTCTAAAGAATCGTAATAAAGATATTGCCTTCTCAACCGGCTCGGCTTGCTCTTCCTCCCTCCATAAACCAAGTCACGTATTAAAAGCCATTGGTCTGAATAATAAGGAAGCATCCCATTCAGTGAGAATAGGAATAGGCAGGTTTAATACTGAGGAAGAGATTAATTATTGTACAGATAAATTTATAGAAGTAATAAACGATTTATTGGGATAAACAACTTATGAAACCATCAGTAACAGAAAATCACGTTAACAATATTGTAAATGATAAAACCGTTTTTTGGGAATACTATAAAGCCCGGTATCCTGCGTTTAATAACTCCAATATTTTTAAGCGGGATTTACAATACGCGGTAAAAAGATATCTTGAATTCAAAGGTATTAAAGCGGCATTTAGTGAGTCGGATCAGATTGCAGAACAAGTCCTTTCCCGCTTTATTAAAGAAGGTATTTTAAAACCGTTGGACAATAATACTTTCCGATTGAGTTTAGAAAGCAACTAGCTTTTTTCCCAAAATTCACGAAAACTGAATGCGGCAATTCCGTAAGCAACCGCAACATTGATGGATTGTTTAATCCCATGTTGCGGTATTTCTATCGCAAAATCGCACAGGTTCATAAGTTCTTCTTTAACTCCAAAAATCTCATTCCCGATAATCAGGCATACAGGAAAATTGATTTTTTGAAGTTGATTATAAGTGATGCTTCCTTCAGCAATTTCCAGTGCGCAAATTGTATATCCTTCTTTTTTAAGCCTTGTAACAAGCTCCACAGAATCACCCACGCTCTCCCATTCAACACTTTCCACCGAGCCAAGCGCAGTTTTTTTAACTTCTTTTTTATCGCCTGAAGGAGTATATCCGCAAAGGAAAAGTTTTGAAATGCCTGCAGCATCCGAAGTGCGAAATATTGATCCGACATTATAACTGCTTCGAATATCCGAGAGAAGAACATAAAGGGGCATTTTTTTAATGCCCCTTATCTCATCGAGACTAAATCTTTCTATTTCTTCGTGCTTTAATTTACGAGGAGGCATACTTTGAAGCTAATTGTCCGCAAGCCGCCTGAATATCTTCGCCGAATGTATTTCTTATCATTACCGTCACTCCCTCATCCCTAAGCAGCTTTGTTATCTGATCAATCCTGTAAAAGCTGGTAGGTTCAAGTTCGGAACTTATTCCACCGGGATTCATATGTTTTAATGAGTTGAACGGAATGATATTCAGTTTAGACGGAATTCTTCTATTTAACCGAATCAGGGCTTCAACATCCTCATCTCTGTCGTTAATATCCTTAAGCATAATATACTCAAATGTTATACGTGATTTGAGTTTCTGAAAATAGTAATTCAATGCTTCCAGGTTAATTTCCAGAGGATATTTTTCATTTATGGGCATTAATTTGGATCTCACATCATCAAAACAGCTATGCAGTGAAAAAGCCAGTTTGTTCTTCATTCCAATATCGGCAAGCTTAATAATCTTAAGCGGAATTCCTGCAGTGGATAATGTAACTTTGCTTATCGGTATACGTTTGGTTGTTTCCTCACTGAAAATCAGGAGTGATCTTGCGGTTTCACGAAAATTGAGGAGTGGTTCCCCCATACCCATATAAACTATGTTTGTTATTGGTCTTTCAAATTCCTTCTGTGTAAGCAGATACTGGTCAAATATCTCTCCGCTTGTAAGGTTTCTTTTGAATCCCATTAATCCGGTTGCACAGAATTTGCAGTCCAACGGACATCCAACCTGACTTGAGATACAAAGAGTAACTCTTTCTTCCTCCGGTATTATTACTGTCTCGATATATTGCGAATCTTCAGTCCTGAATATGAACTTAACCGTACCGGACTCTTCACTAACCATTTTTTCAGCCAGTTCCAATGATATAATTGAAGTGAGTTCATTCAGTTTATTTCGAAGGGTTTTTGGAATGTTCCCCATTTCATCGTAACTTGTAACCATATGATTATAAAGCCAGTTGAAAACCTGCTCACCCCTGAAAGCCTGCTCCCCTATTGTATGAAAATAAGTTTTCAGTTCTTTACGTGTCATCCCTTTTATCTGGACCTTCCGTCCTTCCGGCAGGGTTAAGAATTCTAAGTCGTTCATCGTTATCCTCTCTGAGTTATCTAGTCTTTTTGCAGATTCTCGAAAATCACACTAACAATTTTAACACATTTTGAGAAAAAAAAATAGTCAAAAATTCAAAATGCCTGATTTTTTTTATTTTTTTTTAGTATTTTTATATTTATAAATAATCTAATTACATAGTCATAATTTGTTACCACTATTCTTTTTGAAAGGATATTATTATGAAATCTATTTGTATACTCTTTGCACTGATGCTCCTATCTGCCACTATGTTTTCTCAAGTCAGTGTTAAGGACAAAGTAGTTTTTACGACTCCGCAGAAAGGTTATTATCAGACCTTTATTCAGGCAGAGGTCGAAAAATTCAGCGCAAAACCAAAGAGTACAAAGCTCCAAATGAAAATGGACTTTGATATACATTCCCTTCCCAAATCGAAGGATGAGTTCAAGTCAGTATGGCATAACACTCCAATTAACCAGGGAATAACCGGCACATGCTGGTCTTTCTGTACAACATCATTTTATGAATCCGAGATTAACAGACTTCATAACAAAAAAATTCAGTTGTCGCAAATGTGGACTGCCTATTGGGAGTTTGTTGAGAAAGCCAGAGGATTTGTTCAGTCGAGGGGAGGAACATATTTCGGAGAAGGCTCGCAATCCAATGCGGTTAAAAGAATTTATAAAAAATACGGCATCGTCCCTTTCGCTGCTTATTCAGGTTTGTTACCCGGGCAGGTAGTATTTGATCACAGCAAAATGTATAAAGAAATGACCGATTATCTTGAGTTCATCAAAAAGAATAATATCTGGTCTGAAAATGAAGTGGTTACAAATATTAAGTCAATTTTGAACTATTACATGGGAGTACCACCTGAGTCTTTTACAGTTGACGGAGTTACTTATACTCCAAAATCATATTTTGAAAAAGTATTCCCTCTTAATTTAGATGATTATATTGACATTATGTCACTTATGGAAGCTCCTTTTTATCAATATGCAGAGTACCCTGTACCGGATAACTGGTGGCATAATAAAGATTATTTTAACGTACCTGTTACTGATTTTATGACCCTGGTTAAAAAGGCTATTCGCTCCGGTTATTCAGTTTGCATTGGGGGTGATGTGAGTGAACCAGGTATTGATGGATTCAAGGAAGTGGCAATGGTTCCAACCTTTGATATTCCTTCAGAATACATTGATGATAATTCCCGACAATTCCGATTCTCCAACGAAACTTCAACAGATGATCATGGAATACATCTGGTTGGATATAAAGAAGCTGATGGGAAGGACTGGTATCTTATAAAAGATTCCGGCGCAGGTGCTCAAAATGGAACGAATAAAGGATATTATTTTTATCACGAGGACTTTGTTAAATTAAAAATGTTAAGTTTCTCGGTGCATAAAGATGTGGCAAAAGATATACTGGCAAAGTTCAGGAAATAACCGATAACACTCCAAAATAAGAAAGACCAAAAATGGAATTATTAGAATCGATTTTATCTGAAATAGCCGGATATATATGGGGAGTTCCACTTATTATTCTTCTTTTCGGAACCCACATTTATTTAACTATAAAACTGAAATTTATTCAGCGCTATATATTCAAAGCGATTAAAATATCATTTAGTAAAAACAAAGAAGGCGCGGGGGATATTTCTCAATTCGGAGCTATGGCAACAGCACTGGCTGCTACAATAGGGACCGGAAATATCGTAGGTGTCTCGACTGCAATCGCTGCAGGTGGTCCGGGAGCAGTACTGTGGATGTGGCTTACCGGGCTTTTCGGCATAGCTACAAAATATTCCGAAGCGCTCCTGTCAGTAAAATACAGGATAGTAAACAAAGATGGCTCCATGTCGGGCGGACCCATGTACGTCATAGAACGCGGAATGAATATGAAGTGGCTGGCGATCCTTTTCGCAGCATTTACCTCAGTATCGGCTTTTGGAATTGGCAATATGGTTCAGTCTAATTCTATTTCCCATATGGTTAATGAGGCTTTCAATATCCCTTTTTGGATTACGGGTTTGATACTCACTGCAATCACCGCGCTTGTAATTCTGGGAGGGATTAAGTCAATTGCCAAGGTATGTGAAACTCTGGTCCCCTTCATGGCAATCTCATACCTGGTTGGCTGTATACTACTCCTTATAATCGGTTACTCCACTATTCCGGATACACTTATACTGATTGTAAAAAGCGCATTCACAGGACAAGCAGCTGTTGGGGGCTTCCTAGGAGCCGGTGCTAAGGAAGCAATGCGATGGGGTATTGCCCGCGGATTATTTTCCAATGAATCGGGTCTCGGCTCAGCGCAGATAGTCGCCGCAGCGGCTCAGACCAAGAACCCCGTTCGCCAGGCTCTCGTCTCCTCGACAGGGACATTCTGGGATACGGTTGTTGTGTGTGCTTTTACGGGTGTTGTGATAGTGAACTCCCAGGACTGGCACAGCGGGCTTAACGGTGCAGCGCTTACTAAATCAGCCTTTGCCCACCTTGCATATGCAGGGCCAATACTTTTATCAGTCGGGTTACTTACTTTCGTATTCTCGACAATTCTCGGATGGTCTTACTATGGTGAAAAATCTGCAGAGTATCTATTTGGAAATTCAGCCGTCAAACCATACCGTTATATCTGGGTTGTTTTTGTATTCATTGGTTCGGTAGTTTCGATCGATATTGTCTGGCCCTTTGCCGATATTACCAACGGGCTTATGGCAATCCCGAACCTCATCTCATTGCTTTTCCTCCATAAAGTTCTAACTGCAGAAACAAAGAAGTATTTGTGGGAGGGAGATATTGAGCAAAGCAGCGAGTGATTTCAATCACTCCAGCAAGTTATTTTAATATCAAAATGGTAAAATATTTTTATATGAAATTGAACTTTAATATATTTGCAGTTGTTTTTCTAATGATTATGCAAATAAAATGTGTGTCTAATTAATTACAAACTAACAAAAAAGGAAAAAAAATGAAAAAATTGTTCGTACTTGCAGCTTTCTTATTCGCTTTTAATTTTGCTAATGCACAGCAAATGGCATTAGGAGTTGGCGGTAACGTTTTTCTACCTATGGGTAGTTTTGGTGATGTAGTAAGTATGGGATTCGGCGGAAACGCTAAATTTGAATACAAATTACAGCAGGGATTACACCTTACAGGTGCAGTTGGATATCTTACCTTTTCACCTAAAGATGATATTATCGGTTGGACTTATTCGGTTATACCGGTTTTAGCAGGAGCAAAGTATTATTTCTCCAAAGGTATGCCTTTCTACGGTATGGCAGAAGTTGGTATTAACTTCGCTTCAGTAACTGTAAAAATCCCAAGCTATTCATTCATGGGACAGACTTACGGTGGTGGCGAATCAACTGCAAGCGGCAGTGAATTCGGATTTAACTTTGGTGCTGGCTATGAGCTCCCGATTGGGAAATCAGCACTTGACATCTATGCAAAATATCAGTCATTTGAATCAAGTGTTGCCGGTATTAACGTAGGCGTTGCTTATAAATTTGGACTTTAATTAGTTTCAAAACAATAGTAAAGGGCGGTTTATCCGCCCTTTTTTTTTGCATTCTTTGTCTACATGGTTTTGTGAGTAGTAATTTTTCCCGTATTTTTCAATATGAGAAAAAATATAGTTATTCGTCAGATTTCCGAAAATGATGCACGGGAGTACCTTGAATTAGCAACCCTCCTTGATAATGAATCAGTCTATCGCGCTTATGAACCAGGTGAACGGAATAATTCACCTGCTACAATTAGATCATATATTGCAGAATTACTGAACAAAAAAAACAATATGATTTTTCTCGCATTTTATGATACCACTCTGTGCGGATATCTCGAGGCTATTGGCGGTACTTACAAGCGAACAGAGCATTCTGTACACATTAATCTAGCAGTACTTAAAAAATATCAAGGTTTAGGTATGGCAACTTTACTTTTTGAGGCTCTTTTTGAATGGGCAGTTAATTTCAATATCCATCGAATTGATTTATCGGTTGTTACAGATAATTCTCCGGCTATAAATCTCTATAAGAAAACAGGTTTCGAAACAGAAGGAATTAAACGACACTCCTTTTTAGTTGCCAATTCTTATATGGATGAGTATCTCATGTCCAAAATAATTTAATGATTAGAATAAAATGAAAAATATATTATCCTTTGCCAGCATATTATTTCTATGCGGTTCACTCACGACTTTTTCCCAAATTAATAATTTTTCAAAGTATGGTCAACTTATTAAGGTTGGTTTTTCAACTGCACCATTTCCACACTCAGAACGGATTAATGGTCACACGTATAAAAAACAGAAATATCCTGCAGATGTACATTATTCAGATAGCAGCGTGGCAATTTTTATCCCCAAGAACTTCAATGAAAAAAATAAAACCGATTTTGTTTTCTATTTTCACGGGTGGTATAACAATATTGATACTACCTTATCAAATTTTCAGATAATTGAACAATTTTATTCTTCAAATAAAAATGCCATTCTTATATTCCCCGAAGGTCCCAGGAACAGCCCTGATTCATTTGGAGGGAAATTTGAAGACTCATCAGGTTTTTGCAATTTCATGAATGAGCTGTTAGGCTATCTTGAAAAAAGCAAGATAATCCGTTCTAAAGAGGTTGGAAGTATTATTCTATCCGGACATAGCGGAGCATACAAAATAATATCCTCGATTATTATTTCCGGAGGTATGACAGAAAAAATCAGTGAAGTATATCTTTTTGATGCTTTGTATG
Organism: Ignavibacteriales bacterium; assembly: GCA_012517155.1. Lineage (GTDB taxonomy): Bacteria > Bacteroidota > Ignavibacteria > Ignavibacteriales > Ignavibacteriaceae > JAAYVN01. The sequence goes on from JAAYVN010000051.1 coordinate 9,422, forward strand.
ACAAACTTTCAATATTTACTGAATGGGTATTAAAATCGAACGGACGATTTATCAATATCTTCACACCGGACGGTGGTACGAGGGAATTATCTCTGTTGATGATTGAGGACCTGACTGACTGGAATACACTCCCACTGCTAATAGAAGAAGATGAATTAGACCAATCTATTCTGGCGAAAAATCCGGTTATCTTTATTGATTCACAACTTAACCATAATGAGGTTATCTACAAAAATCAACAGTTTTATTTATTCCTTAAAACCAGCAGACTTTCAGACAAAACAAAAAAAGGTAACTAATGGACTGGTATGTAGAATTTGTATCCAAGAATCCAATCTTTTCAGCAATCATACAATTCGCAATTTTAGGCACACTGGGGGATTTAGTTGCAAGGTGGATAGTGAGCAAAAAAATTCACCTGCCTTACTCAAAACCAGAATTGTTTTTCAAGTTAATTGAATGGTCTTTTCTTGGCATTCTGATTAAATATGCTTTTATCGGATATCAGGGTTTTGTAGAGAGTCTTGTAGCTCAAAACTATCTGCCGGAACCGACCCCTTTTACAAGAGCCTTCTTTATTTCCTTAACGATGAATGCTCAATTTGGTATTCTCCTTGTGCTGCTTCACAGACTGTTGGACAATCTAATTCATAAAGTCAGTAACTGGAGTAATATTGATAAAGGTCTTTTATCTTTAATCTGGTTTTGGATACCAGCGCACACAGTTACTTTCTTGCTGCCACCGGATTTCCGTATTGGACTTGCCGCTTTATGGTCAGTAGTACTTGGTCTTATACTTGGCTACTATAATATGAAAAAAAAGTAAAGATAGATGAGTAATGATTTGTATTTATTTTAATGTTTCTATATTTTGCTATTGTTAAATTCAGTACTTTATTTGAGGATATATATGTTTAAGTTACGCAGCATTTTAATACTTATTTTAATGGCAGTTTTTTTTATTCCGTTCATAGGATGCAAAAAACCACCGAAACCCAAGACTCCCGAGAGTCTTATAAGTGAAGAACTGAGACAGGACTCAGTTCAACAAAAACCAACCCGTGGTAAAATCCCCAATAAATATGGTGTTAAGAGCGG
>JAAYVN010000052.1 GCA_012517155.1 Ignavibacteriales bacterium
GCTCTAAGATTTTTTTCATTGTATTCTCTAACTATATTTAAGATATCCAGATCTGATTCTCTTGAATGAATAATCGTAGGCAGCCCAAGTCTGGCCGCTAAATCCAGTTGAGCTCTGAATGCTCTTACTTGAAGATCCTTTGGGGAGAAATCATAATAATAATCTAATCCGATTTCTCCAATTCCTATCACTTTTGGATGTTTTGTAAGTTCTTCAATCTTTTCAACAAATTCATCCTTCCATTCTTTCGTGTCATGTGGATGAAAGCCTATTGTTGCGTATATCATCGAGTATGTTTCAGCAAGTTCTATAGCTTGAACCGCTGATGCTAAGTCAGTTGCTGGTACAATAATATATTCAACACCATTCTCTTGAGCTCTCCCAATTACTTCTGGAAGATCATCTTTATAGTTAGGATAAAATAAATGTGCGTGGGTATCGGTAAACATTTTTTTCTCGCTAAATTTTTACAAAATTATATAACACTGTGTCCCCTGATATTTTCTTCGTCTTAAGTTTCGTATTCTTCAAAACATTTCCGTTTAACTCAGATACTATTTCTTCTTTTATAGTCTGTGATATGTTAAAAAGAATAAATGAGACATTATGTATATAGGGAGAGATGTATGAAAACATCCTCATTGACGAAGAATTATTATCAATATTAGACATCAGATACAATGCATTAACAGAGTATTTGTTAATATCACTTAATCGAATATCCTTTTCAGTATCATTTCCCTGACTTATTTTTAAGTATGAAACGCTTGGTTCGGTCATATTAATATATGCCTCAGAAAAAAGAAACAATTTCCGAATCCTTTTGTTTCTCAATAAAGACTTATTACTGTCTGAGCATTTCAAGATTTCAAGCTTGGGAAATTTGGTTTTGACAGTAAGCGAATCAAAAATCAGTATATCACTTCCGGTACGATTATCCTCCATTGTGCGATTTTTCATTCCTCCAAAATAGTACGTCTCGAACCTTTTGCTTATCGCAATATTATTAGAATTCCTAAGAGCGTGCAATGGTATATAATTTAGATCAGTAACCCCATCATTAAGGTTAAGGAAATAAATCTTTTTATACTGGGTTAGATTCTTTTCAATACTCGCAAAAATATTCTGATACAATCCTTTTAATATCAAATCCAAATTATCCGTATCATTCTTTTGAATGCTTTGCACCATCATTTTAATCTGACCCGAGAGTATTGACTGATTTAATAAACCCCTGCTTTTCTTTATGTTGTTCCTATCAACAATAAAAATACTTAAAGAATCCTCTAACATCAGGAAAGCAATCAAAGCACTCCTATCGGCAAGTCTTTTTTGGATTTCAGGCAGATTATATTTATCCAATGAATACTCTTTTTTTATCATTTCTGCTAGTTTATTTGGAATTACCTTATCTTTGCTTTGCAGATTTTTCTGTAGATTTCCGATTTTTTCTTTATTTCTGAACTTGCTTTCCTTTGCTGATTCATTCATTAATTCCATCTTTAGTAGTTCAACTTCTCTTCTATAAATTCTCAGAGAGTCTATCACCTTTTGTTGAATACTGTCACTGTATTCTGTGTGGTTCAACTTACCTATTAAATCAGAGATCTGGTATTGTGTAAATTTAACAGCTTGGGTCATAATCTTTTTATTATCATTATCAAGCAACATTACTTTATAGAGTTCATCGTAATTAAAAATCTGTGGGGAAACAATCATATTCTCGGTATACTTGTTTCTGAATTGGGGTGACAGGTTCTCTAGTTTACTTACTATCACTTCAAAAATTGAGTAAGCCCTTTTAAAATCTTTTAAAGAATAATTACAGATCATTAAACCGCATTCTGCGTTTATTATACCTGTTTCATCTCCAATTTCTTCAAATATGTCCAATAAATTATTATAGATTTCTTTTGCACTCTCGATATACTTTTCATTATCATCCCAGATCCCCCGATTGTATATAGCTTTTGCAAGTTTTAGTTCCTGGTATAAATTTTCCACTCCCTTATCAGCATTGGAGCCTTTTTCAATTGCTTCGGAGTACTTTTTAATAGCAGTTGGATAATCAAACCTTAAAGCAAAGATATCGCCTAAGTTAGCCAACACAATCGATTCAAGTCCAGGATCTTCATTTTTCCTAGCTTGAAGAGATGCAGAATTAAGAAGCGTGAGTGCATCATCGTAATTTCCGGATTGTGCATATATCATCCCCATGAAGTTCAGGATCTCTGCTGCCAGACCTTTCTGCGAGATTTCCTCTGCCAGATCATAGCCCTGCTTGAAAGCATCCATAGCATCATTCAGTGCACCGTACCTAAAAAATGACTCCCCAACTTTTAAAACAGCATTAAGTTCGCCATCAAGATTCCCAATTATTTGATAATTGTCATAAGCCCTGTTGAAATAATCAAAAGCTTTTTTGAACTCCTTATTCTCAAGATAAATGCTTCCCATATTCATTTGTGCAATTGCCTCCCCCTCCTTATCAGCTGACAATTGCCCTGTCATTAGTGCAGTTTTATAATAGTCAAGAGCCTTATTGATATACCCTAAACTAGCGAAGATATTTCCAAGATTATTCTCAACCATTCCAACTCCTCTTCGGTCGAACTTTTTGCTGAAGAGTTCTTTTGCTTGGAGGTAGTATATTTCTGCATTCTTATAATCATAATTCTCTGAAGCAATCAAACCTAAATAAAGATAACAATCCGCTTGTTTATCACTAAGTTTAAGCTTTTTCTCGATTTCGATTATTTCTTTAAATAGTGTAGCGGCATTTTTTAAGTATCCACGAGCATAATAATCCTGTGCATTAATATATAGTTTATCGGCTTTTTCTCTTAAATCCTTGGGCGATTCACTACACCCAAATAATAATAATGAGAAGATTAAAAAACTAACGGTCTTTACAATATAATGGAATTCTTTCATCAATTAGTATGTTTTTTGAGATAATTTCTGTTTTTAGTGATTCTAGATTAACTTTCTTTATAATTCCTGTTCCCCTGTCGCTTAAAGATGTATAAAATATATTTTCATCTACATCGTCAAAAGAAAACTGGGGATATGCTTGATCAGTATAACCTGCATCTCTCACAAGAATTTGGTATTTCCTTGTAACAAGATCATAAAGAATTAAGTCTGCTAATAGCATATCCGAATCAATTGTCTGAAGTGAGTCCTCTTTGATGCGTAAGTAAGCTATCTTATCAAAATTATTTGACCAAATTGGAACAAGGGCATTTTCTGATTCTGCAGTTAAGACTAAGTCCTTCTCACTAGGATTACTACTTTTGTTAAGGAAAATTGCAAAATTCCCATTATTAAGTACTTTATTATATATTATCTCTCTCGTTACTTTGCTCCAGACAGGATGAAAAATTTCTTTGCCGAAAGAATACAAACTATCATTTTCAATATCAAAAAATATTGTGCTTTCCTTCTTAGGATCATAAAAAGATATGATTGAATCGTTTTTTATCCAGGTTACGCTAACATCAGTCCATACATCAAGCACCAAATTCTTTTTGGCATTGTAGTTACTGTCAAACACTGCTATTCCATCTCTTGTATAGAATGAAAAATACTTTCCGGTTGTTGAACTGGATGCCCTGAATCCTTCACCGATCTTGGTAAAGTTTTCTCCGTTGCTTTCACATCTCCAGATGTAGTTTAGACTGTTTAACAACACTTTTCCGTTGAACCATACAGGCAGATAAGTTTTATTAAATCCTATGTCCATCTTGTTTTCTCCATTCTCATCACATATGGATGCTCTTACTTCTCCGTTCTCATGATCCACGTATGTAAATAGTATCCTACCTTGCCCAAAAAGAGCTACGGACAATATTCCAAAGAGGACTATAATAAGTTTAATTGGAGCTGTCAATCTTTTATGACCTCTCCCATTTGAAAGTAATTTTCATTCTTTGAATCTAAATAACTAAAGATCTTACTTGCTTCTGCTTTATTAACGACAGCAATAAGTCCGATTCCCATATTAAAAGCAGCTCTCATTTCTTCATCCACAATATTTCCTGTATTTTGTATTAACTGAAAAATTGGAGGAATATTCCAAGCGTTCCAGTATATTTTAAGTTTTAATCCTTTAGGAATTATTCTCATAGTGTTGCCTATAATTCCACCTCCGGTAATATGTGAGAAGCCATTGATTCTGAAATTGTTTTTTAGCTCCGAAATTATTCCCAGATATGATTTATGAATTTTCAGCAGCGAGTCTCCCAATGTCGAACCAAGGTCTTCAATTTTATCATCCACACTGAACTTCGAGAGTAAAACCTTCCTGGCTAATGAATAACCATTAGTATGTAAGCCTGTTGAGGGAAATCCGAGAAGCACATCACCTTCCTGAATGTCTTTTCCGTTAATAATTTTGGACTTTTCAACAATACCGACAATTGTTCCAGAAACATCATATTCATTTTCCTGATAAATTCCCGGCATCTCTGCAGTTTCACCTCCTATCAGAGCACAATCGTTTTCTTTGCAAGCTTTACCAAAACCTTGGATAATCTTCTCAGCTACATCCGGAACAAGTTTTCCAACAGCTAGATAATCAAGAAAAAAAAGAGGTTTAGCACCGCATACTGCAATATCATTAACACAATGATTAACAAGATCCTGTCCAATAGTTTCATGCTTGTTGGATAAAAAAGCAATCTTGAGTTTAGTACCTACTCCATCAACACTGGATACGAGTACCGGTTTCTTATAGCTGTTTAGATCAAGTTCGTATAACCCTCCGAATAATCCAATATCTGAAACAACATTCCGATTGAAAGTTGCTTTTGCGATTCCTTTTATCCTTCTGACTGTTTCATCTCCGGCTTTTAAATTTACTCCGGCTGATCTATAAGTTTCACTCATTTTCTGATTATTGTTTTTATCTTAACTATTTTATCTTATCTTTTATTTAATAAGGAGCATTTTCTTAACTGATATCGTGTTACCTGTTTGAATTTTATAGTAATATACTCCGCTGGATAACCGGGTTGCGTTGAAAGTAACTTTATGCATACCGGCTTCTTTACTCTCATTAACCAGAACAGCAATTTCCTTTCCCAATACATCATAAATTTTTAATGTAACGTAACCGGTGACCGGTATTTGATACGTAATATAAGTTGAAGGATTAAATGGATTCGGATAGTTCTGGTGAAGAATAAAATCAGGATGTATATGTGCCTCTTTATTTTCGATAGCGGTAATTGTTATTGTCGGATCAGGAATTCCATCTCCATTTTCATCGGGATTAATTGTTGCCAGATATATCAAACTGTCAGGTCCTGCGTCTCCATTAACATCCGGATTATCAGGTGCAGAATCCCCGCCTCCATAGTTTAATCCTCCGGCTACTATTGCCACCATTTTTAGAACAACGTTATTTGGAATAATACCGCTTCCAAGATTATAAAGATCATTCCATGCAACTGCAACTTCCAGATCATTAGCATTATTTCCTCTCCTTCTATTTGCCAATTGAGAAATGTCTTCACTTGAGTTGGAAGTTGTCTTATAAAGTAAAGGTATATTTAGATAATAACATGCAATAAAGTAATCTATCGCGTCAGTTTGTCTGAACCTGAAATTTTTTGAATAATCTCCATTATAACCTTGATTAGAATTGAAATTCGTAATCCCCTCCGGTAAGCCTGCGTCCAGATAAAGCATCATTGTATTATAATTATCATCAATTATATAGTCAATTCCAAGATATAATGAATCAGCATCCCAGGTCGTAAATATTCCAAAAATTTCATTATTGAGTGTATCAACAGGAGCCCAGTAGCTATCAGTATCAGAATCAGTCACAACTCTCCACTCCTCTAACCAGTCATCGCTCCCTATAATAATATTTCCGTCGATAAACGGTTTACCATAGGTAAAAATAATACTATCTATGACATCCGTTACTGTCAGATAAAATGATGTTGAATCAATTCCTCCTTTACCATCATTAACCATGATCCTGATATTATAATACCCGGTATCTGTTAATGTTGGAGTTGCACTTATCAGTCCGTTATTCCTTTCAATGTTTAGCCATGAAGGGGCTGATGAAAACGAAAAATACAACGAATCCCAATCCGCATCACTTGCTATTGCTTGTATTTCAAATCTTTTGGTTGCTTGTACACTCGTATCATTTATTGATTGAATAACTGGACGGAAGTTTTTAATAATGTTTATATTAAATGTATCACTGTCAGCTAAATTATATTGATTTACCACGTTAACTACTAATGAAATTGATCCAGTATCCGCAAAAGAGGGGACTCCTGATATTTCTCCTGTCACGCTCAAATTTAACCATGATGGTTTATTTATAATTGATATTACCGGAAGAATTGAACCAAGGTTGGCTACACTAATTTTATATGAAAACTGAGAATTGGTATATGCTGTTAAATCCGGGACCTTGGTAATTACCGGTGGAAAATTCACATTTGAAGTTGTGTCCGGAACATAAATTGCATATCCTCTGGGAGGTGCCCAAAGTTCTACCCGTCCGTCCGCATATGATTGTTTATCAATGGCAACTCCTGTATAGTCTCTAAATACTTGATTCGGATGGTCTGTGTTAACATACACACCCCTCCATTCTGTTGGATGATCATTAAGTACTAAGAATACTTGTGGACTTCCGCTTCCCCCGTTTCTTCTTGCTACATAAAGATCTCTGGATTGTGCTGCTTGGTCATCTCCAGGAACGTACCACGGATTAAGTCCGTTACGCTTTGTTGTTCCTCCGCTTATGAATCTTTGCCGAATCCAATTAAGGGTATCAATCTTACCCGCAAATCCATAGTCGAAATAATCCTTAAAAAATACTGCGGGTCTTCCTTCGCTGAAAATAATGTAAGCATAAGCCATCTGTTTATCAGAGATGACCGGATCATGGCCGTTATCAATTTGTCCATCCCAACCAACTCTGTCAAAGTCATGGTTTTCAACAAAAGTCGCTACATCAAATCCGGACACACCGGCATTAACTAACCCTGCATTATCCAGATTATTCATGTCGTAAGTCCCCGCTGAATTATTGCACATATATTTGAGTTCATATCTCAGCGGGAAATCAAACATCGATACTGAACCGCCATTAATGTTCTTACAAACATTTAACCAGTTACCAATCTCAGAAATGCTGCCCCACAACTCTGCTACGGCATATCCCCCAACATTTGTATTCTTTAACCAATGAGCCATAAAAGCTGGATCAATTGCCTTAACAGCGTCTAATCTGAATCCGTCAAAACCCAGTGTGTTTCGCAAATATTTGCCCCACTGAACCAGGCTGTCTCTTACTGAATCTTTATTATGATCCAACCACTCTCCGAAACGAAAGATAGGATCTATTTGCACAAATAGTGGGTCCACCCAACAATTCTGAGAATTTGGATAGAAAGTTGAAGCATCTTTCTTAAATCTGCCTGATCCGTTGGGATAATTGAATGTTAAGTAGGCGGAATCCGGAACAATATAATTTCCATTATGAAGTGGTCTGCATTCGTAATTTGTCTTTATTTCCCCTCCCATCATGTGCCTGACCACAGCATCAGCAAATACTTTTATACCTACACTATGAAAAGCATTTATAGCATTAATCAATTCTGATCTACTTCCAAATCGGGTTTCTCGACTTCCCTTTTGATTGAATTCTCCGAAATCATAGTGGTCGTATGGATCATAACCCATGGAAAAACCGCCACCGGCACCTTTTACCGGAGATGGAAACCAAATTCCGCTAAATCCGCTTGCTGCTAGTCTTGCTGCTACTTGTGAAAGAGAATCGTACCAGTTTCCACCTGGAGGAGAATTCCAATAGAAGCCCTGCATAAAGATATCTGACTTCGGAGTTTCTTTTAGTTCTTCTAAATTCAATTGTGGATATGCAAAACCTGAAATCAGAATTATTAACGTTAGTATTTTTTTCATTTTGTACTTATATTTTTTCACTTTTACAAAAATAACACAATTTTACTAAGTAAACACTGTAAAGATGTTGCTTAAATAAAAAAAAAGCGAAACCTAAGTTTCGCTTTTTGACAACTTTAAATTCCTAGACTTCCATAATTTCTTTTTCTTTGTGTTTTAGGATATCATCAACTATACCGATATGTTCATTAGTTGCCTTTTGAATTATATCCTCTGCTTTCTTTAATTCATCTTCTGTCATTTTTTTATCTTTTTCTGCTTTTTTGAGATGTTCGTTAGCATCTCTGCGTATATTACGAATTGCAACTTTTGTATCCTCACCGAACTTTCTTGTTAGTTTTACAAAGTCTTTACGCCTCTCTTCAGTTAAAGGTGGAATTGGTACTTTTATGTTTGTTCCATCACTTATTGGATTAAGACCAAGGTCAGCTACCATAATAGCCTTTTCAACTGAAGAGATAACTGTCTTATCCCATGGAGTAATAGCAAGTGTATGCACATCCAGTACGGTTACGTTTCCAAGTTGCTTCAATGGTGTTGAAGTTCCATAGTAGTCAACTTTAATCCCGTCCAGAATTGCTGTTGTAGCTTTTCCGGTCCTGACTTTAGATAATTCTCCTCTAAGATTATCTATGGATTTTTCCATTCTTGTTTTAGCATCTTTAATAATTGTGTCCATTTGGTTTCCTAAAATTTTTTTAATAAACTATTATAAAGATATTAACTCTCTTGCTCATTTACAACAGTTCCTACATTTTCTCCTTTCACAACTGCCATAAGATTTCCGGGTTTATCCATATTGAAAACTACTAATGGTAGTTTATTTTCCTTACACAAACTGACAGCAGTCATATCCATTACCCTTAGATTTTTGGTCAGGATGTCCTCATAAGAGATAGTTTCATATTTTGCAGCTTCGGGATTCTTTTCCGGATCAGAGTCGAACACCCCATCTACTCGGGTACCTTTAAGAATCACACCTGCATTTATTTCAACCGCTCTTAATGCTGCTGCTGTATCCGTACTAAAGTAAGGATGTCCTGTACCTGCACCAAAAATTACCACCCTCCCTTTTTCAAGGTGACGTATGGCTCTTCGTCTTATGTAAGGCTCAGCAATTGCTTCCATAGGTATTGCTGTCATTAGTCGCGTAAAAATCTCTTTTTTTTCAATGGCATTCTGAAGAGCTAGTGAATTTATCATAGTTGCCAGCATACCCATCTGATCTCCCGTAACTCTGTCAATACCTTGATCTCCTGCACTAAGTCCACGGAATATATTTCCGCCTCCGATAACTATACCTGTTTGAACTCCTATTTTATGTAGTGATTTTATTTCATCTGCAAAAAAATCCAGCACTTTAGGATCAATTCCAAATCCTTTTTTCCCCATTAAGGATTCCCCACTTAGTTTTAACAGAATTCTTTTGTATTTTAATTGAGTCATGCTTTTCCTTTAATAAAAAAAAGGTCTTAATTGCTTAAGACCTTGTGAATATTATTTTACTTTTCGCCTAACTGATATCGAATGAATGTCTTTATCTTGACTTCCGTTCCGTGCTTGGTATTAAATTCCTTAATCAAGTCAGAAACAGATTTAGCTGGATCCTTAATGAATGCCTGCTCTGAGAGACAGTTTTCCTGATAATACTTATTAAGTTTACCCTGAGCAATTTTTTCCAATATCTGCTCCGGTTTCCCTTCTCTCTTAGCAATTTCTTTATAGATCTCGATTTCTTTTTCGATTACATCTCGTGATACTTCTTCGCGGTAGGTTGATATGGGTTTCATTGCCGCAACCTGCATAGCAATGTCTTTTGCTAATGCGTTAAACTCATCAAACTTATCAGCACTTATTTTATCGAATAATACTAATACACCAAGCTTTGACCCAGTGTGTGTGTAATTAATTATCATTCCTTCCGGGGTTTCAACATTTAGCACTCTGCTGATAACAATTTTCTCGCCTATCTTTCCAACTAACTCGTCCAGGCTGACTTTAATGTCAGCATCGTTAAGTGCTGTTTCAGTTGATGATATTGCACCTGAAAAAGCTTTATCTTGAATAAGATTTGCAAAAGCAAGAAAGTCATCCGACTTTGCAACGAAATCTGTTTCACAGTTAATCTCCACAATTGAAGCTTTTTTACTATCGTCTGAAAGTTTGTTCAGAACAATACCTTCGTTAGTATCTCTGTCGGCTCTTTTTGCTGCTACTGCAGCGCCCTTTTTTCGCAATATTTCAATTGCTTTGTCAAAATCGCCATCTGCTTCGGTAAGGGCTTTTTTGCAGTCCATCATACCGGCACCGGTCTTTTGTCTTAATTCATTTACTTGTTGAGCAGTAATTGCCATTAATAACCTCTTCTCTATTTCTCTACTTCTTTGTTTTCAGTTTCAGTTTCTTTTTCTACCCTCTCAGCTTCCGATGCTTGTTCAGCCTCAAGTTCTTTTGCCTGAGCCATTCCCTCAATTACGGCATCAGCCATAACCTTGGTTATCAGTTCAATCGTTTTAACTGCATCATCATTAGCCGGAATAAGTTGATCAATCAGATCTGGATCACAGTTTGTGTCCACTATTGCAAAAACAGGGATCTTTAATTTTTTTGCTTCAAGAACAGCAATATCTTCTTTTTTAATATCAACAACAAAAATTACACCAGGTAATTTTGCCATATGTTCTATACCTTCAAGAACTTTTTTTAGCTTGTCCTTTTCTCTCGATAGGAATAGTCTTTCTTTCTTTGTTATCTTGTCAAAGGTTCCGTCGTTTTCTTGCTTTTCAATGTTGTGAAGTCTTTTAACGCTTTTTCTGATTGTTGAATAATTCGTGAGCATACCGCCGAGCCATCTTTCTGTTACCCAATACTGTTCACATCTTCTGGCTTCGGTTTCTATAATATTCTTCGCTTGTTTTTTTGTTCCTACAAATAGTACTTTTTTACCCTCTGCAACTGCTTTTGTTAAAGCATCTGCTGCTTCATAGATAAGTACTTGTGTTTTTCTTAAGTCAAGAATGTGAATCCCGTTTTTTTCCATAAATATATATGGCTTCATTTTAGGATTCCAACGGCGTGTCAAATGCCCAAAGTGAGCACCTGCTTCAATTAATTGGGGAATATCGATTTTTTTCAATGTATTACTCCTGTTGTTCGATTACTTTCTATAGCTTTACCTCAAATCCTCATAGGACACAGGTGGTAAAATCCGGATAAGAAAGTATATTATTAAATAAGTTAATTAAAAAATTTTTATCTCTTGGAAAACTGGAATCTTTTTCTTGCTTTTGGTCGTCCGTATTTTTTTCGCTCAACCATTCTTGGATCACGTGTCAGTAATCCTTTAGTTTTTAGTTTTGTCCTGAACTCAGGATCAATAGAAATTAGCGACCTGGCAATACCTAATCGTATTGCTTGTGCTTGACCCGTTAATCCTCCGCCTACAACATTTACAGTTACATCATACTTCCCTTCGGTATCAGTTACCTTAAACGGAAGTAAAATGTCATCCTGCGAGGTGCTTAATGGAAAGGCAACTGTCAAATCTCTTCCATTGACAGAAATCTTCCCATTCCCGTTTTTAAGTATAACTCTTGCTACTGCTGTTTTTCTTCTTCCAATAAATATTTGATCTACCATTCTTACTCCATTATAAAGAAATTACTTCCGGCTTTTGAGCAGCATGCGGATGCTCTGTGCCTTTGTATACTTTAAGCTTTTTGATTAATTTACGACCGAGTTTTGTTTTGGGCAACATTCCCTTAACTGCATTATGGATAATGAACTCAGGATTCTTCTCTTTAAGTTCCTGGTAAGTTCTTGTCTTCAACCCACCCGGATACATTGAGTGATGAATATACGTTTTCATTGTCTCTCTTTTACCGGTAACTTGTACTTTTTCTGCATTCAGAACAATCACGAAATCCCCAGTATCCATGTTGGGTGTAAAAATAGCTTTTTCTTTACCCCTTATGACTCGAGCGATTTTTGTTGCAAGCCTACCGAGTACTTGATCCGAAGCGTCGACCACATACCACTTTCTGTCGGCATCCTCAGTCTTTATGAATCTTGTTATTTTTTCTTGCTTCACGTTTAATTTTCCTCCAAAAACATTTTTTACAAAGAATACAAAAATACGCCTAATTCTTTAAAAAGACAAATTTTTATCTTATATTTTTATAACTTTTTCCAATATTATCCGGTAAGCTAATCTTTAATCAAATTAATAGCCTGATTTTGAACGGACTGATATTGTCGATTGTATACACAAGGCTACTCAGATCGAACTTAGGGGCTCTTTTCGAACTAAGATTTCCCTTATAAAAGCATACATTGCCCCGATTTGTGGGTCCGAATATTCGAATTAATCGAAAAATAACTTTCCGGCGTATAAAAGTAGGAAAGTCGCAAATATTTTTTTTAAGATCCCCTCCGGGAGCGAAATTGCAAATTTAGATGATAAGTAACTTCCTACCACAAAAGTCAGACACATTAGAGCGACTGCTTTCACATTAACCAAGTCAGCCTTGTAGTAATTAATTACGGCAAAAATTCCAATTGGTAGAAGAAGCAACCCCAGGGATGTTCCTTGTGCTTGTTTCTGAGTAAATCCAACAAAAGCAACCAGTGCTGGTACTATAATCAAGCCGCCTCCAATTCCCAAAAGTCCGCTTATGAGTCCAGCCATCAATCCGATTCCTAAGAAAATTAATATTTCAGACATCTTAATCCTTATGGTTTCTAAATTACTATATTGTTCAAGTGCAATTTACTTTCAATTGACATATAAAAAAAATCCTCTCTTTTTCAGAGAGGATTCAGTGTTTATCTTTCGAGAAAGAATATTCTTACGTGTCTCCGCAGCTCGTAAGGTTTATTAGGGGTTGTATCAACGTTCTTTCCTTCAATAACTAATTTTACTCTGTCCTTTACTAATTTATATTTTTCTGACTTTTGATTTAAAAGATTTTCAATATTCTTCATTGTATAGAAAGCCCGAAGTTCTGAAAGAACCTGGTTGTTCATAACTGCACCTTTTTGCACATTTATATTTGGATGAACAACGCTCCCTTCAACATAATTTCCTAATATTTCTCTTGGATCTGCAAATCCCCAGATACGGATTTCTAATTTAGAATCTATTCCCTGTTCACTAAGCATTAATTTGAATGTTTTTTCATCTAGCGATCGGATCATCTCATCAAGGTTCTTTTCAATTCCGGGAGCTCGTTTTCTGTAATCTTCATAATATTTATTCTTACTTTCTGGGATTTCTATATATGTACATTTTTCCAATTTCCCCTTTAAAAGGTTTTCAAGTTCACGCAAATTCTTTTGAGTGTTAATCCGGTAATAGCCCGTTACAAAATAAGCGACAGACTCTAATGGATATTCAAATGGGACAACCTGGTGCACTATTTGTTCATTCGTTAAAGAAACTGAAACCTTTTCCCACTTTGTCCAATACCCTATTATCTCATTTGGATTGACTAGTGGAGCATTCGGGAACGAAATCTTTACATCATATTCACCTGGCATTATGTCACTGATTGTATAATCACTAGCGGGCAGTGAAGATTCCGAGCTATATTTAATCACTCCATCCTTATAGTATTCAATTTTCGCTTGCATAAGGATTGGTTTGCCGGAAATTGAATCTATTACTACTCCTGAAATCATTTGACTTTGAGGAACGAGTTTTATTACTAGATCCCGATTACATAATGTTATTTTTTGTATATTGTTAACTTCCTGAAATTTTTCAGATGTAATAGTCAGGCGGTAATCTCCATTGCATATGTTCCTGAACTCGGTCTTACTTTCCGGAATTTTTGTAGTTTGTGTTAATCGTTCACTGGTTTTTGTGTTAGAAAGAGTAATGTTAGCTTCAAAATTGATTGGTTTGTTATCTGTATCGTCAATTAGAGTAATTTGAAGAGAAATACATGGAGGTTCTATCTTGACTGTTTTTGCATATAAATCGTATCCGCCCAATCCACCTTTTTGTTCAGAAGCAAAATAAAGTTTTTTATCTTTATCAATAAAAGGGAATGCCTCATTCTCAGTTGTATTAATATTTTCATTAAAATGCTGGACGTCATACCAACCACTTTCATCATAACCAGCACCACATTTGTGATATGTATAATAAATATCTAATTCTCCAAATGAATCATTTCTTCCGTTTGACGCAAAAAATAATATAGTATCCTCTGCCATATATACGAAGGGAGAATATTCATCACCGGGTGTATTAAATTTTTTACCTAAAGACTTTGGTTTGCTCCATGTATTCCCTTCTTTGTAGGATATCAGCAAATCAACTCCCCCTGTTCCACCCGGTCTGTCTGAACTGAAAATTAGCACATTTCCATTTCCCAGAAGTGCTGGGTGAGCTTCCCAGTATTTGGTATTAATATTCTGTCCCAGGTTTTTAAGATTTTCGATCTCTCTTGTAGCTGAATTATACTTACCTGAGTATAGATCGGACCCTCCAAAACCTTTTTCATCATATGCTCTTCCAACTACTATTTCCCCGGATTTCAAAATTGAGACAACTCCCTCATTTAAACCACTTGTAGGATAATCAGTTGGAAAAATTTTCCCATCTTGCCATTGGTTGTCGTAAAAAGAAGAAATGAACAAATCCTCTCCCTTTTTACTCTCTTTGTCTATGTATCCTGCAAAGCAAGCTTTATTAGAAGTAAAGAGTAACTGGTTATCTCCAACTAAAATGGGGGCAAAGTCGTCATATTTTGAATTAATTTCCCTGTCCAGATTCCCTTCAGGCAGGGAACCTCTACAACCTGAAATAGTAATAATCACTGTTAAGATTACTATTAGAAGGGCAATAATTTTTAAACTAATAAATTTCATATGTTCTCCTAAAAGGAACTAATTTATTCTGATAAATGAAAAGTCCAACTGCTCAAAGTTTTCGGGTGTAAACCATATCCTATCAATTCTTATAAGCCCATAAGTTGAGAAATCTCTAAACCTTACCGCTATTATATCACCTTCTTTATAAAGTGAGTTTCCGCAGCCGTTATCCCACACAAAAGATGGATTAAGATTCACTCGTGGCATCCATATACTTTTCTCAAAATAGTAACCCTGGTCTGGTCCACCGGGTGCTACATTACCTAATAATTGTATTCCAGCATAAGATTTTAATTTGGCGAAATATTCATTACCTTGAATTACAATTCCGTCAAATCGAAAATCAGTCGTTCCAAGTTGGACAGGATAGGAATCTCCTGAGCAAATACCGTTTTTATCATCTTTTAATGTTGAATCCTGAAAATCAAAACCCTTATATACACCAAAAGGATTTGTAACTACTCCCTGTTGTTCAGACCATCGGTATAAAGTCCCGGGAGAATAACCTGGTTCATAAAACTGTACCCACAAAGGAAGGTCAATTATACATCCACCAGGTGAAGTAGTTAGCGAAAACAAGGCGAAAACATCACCTACTACTATTGAACTAACAGTAATAACAATATTTCTAGATTGCCCTGAAGGAATAGTTACAGGAGAGGATGGACTCACAGTAAGAACATTCGAAGTATCTAAAAGTATTTGTGTTGTAGGAGGTTGCGCTATCAACGAGTAAGTTGCTAACATACTTACTTGACCGGTTGTATCATTATTGAAAACGGTAACAGTACATGTTTTATTTACAAAGTAATCCATTATTCTTCTTGGTGGATTTCCCAACATTTTATTAGTCGTATCACTTAACACGATTGCACAAGGTGCGGTTATAGCATTTCCAACAAGGTATATTATATTTTCTGAATTACTAGAACAATCAGTTTTTATTTTCATCTCACCATAAACAGTTCCAAGACTTGTAGGTGTATACTCAACTTCAATAGTGCTTGTCTGCAAACCCTTTAATACAAAAGTAGGTTGCTGTGATTTTGAGGAAAGCTTAAAATGTGGATTGCTGAATTCTATACCTGTTATTGATACCGGAATCAAGAAATTATTTTTTATAGTTGCAACAGAATTTCTGTATGCCCCTAGTGTTGTATTAATAAAATAAAGTGTATCAGGTGAGCAGGTTATACCACAAACTGAAAAACTTAAAGGTATTAATTTAAGATCATAAATATCACATGCACAGTAAATTGTTGTATCTGCTGTTTTATACCCTGGTTTATCAATCGTTACCCGGAATGGTGTCTTTTCAGGAAGAACTGGTATAGGTACTATAAAATTGCCAAGTTTATCTGTTTTAGTAGTGTATTTTTCATTTGTACCAATACGATATATCCGAATAATAGCATCAGGAATAGAATCTAAAGTGGTTTTGTCAATCACTGTACCTGTTACTCTTCCAGACATCGAAAGTACCGGATCAATTGGTAAATCATCCTGACATGAATTAAATACTACAAATGAAATTACCGCTAGTATAAATAATGTTATTAGTTCTGATTTAATTATAAAAATCTTTTTCATCTTATCCTCTAACTAAAAAGTTACGCCTATTCTTATATATCCCATATAGTATTCCGTATAAGTTATACTATAAATCAAAGGATCACATGATGGGGCTTGTCTCTCATTCGCCACAACAACATATCTAACTCCTCCATCCAGAGAGAAATCCATTGTTTTTGAAACCGGAATATCAAATCCCAAACCTATTCCTGCGAATTTGGGTCCCGGTTCCATTAGATGTTTAATGGATGGCATAATTTTATATTCATCGTAAATTATTCCAAAATCTGTATAAACAAATGGTCGTATACATTCATCAAGGAGATCGACCTTAATATGTACGAAAACCGGAATCCTTGGGATATCACTAATATTCCACAATCCCGCTCCAAAACCGAAATTAAACATTCCAAGTCTAAGGCCAATAGCCGATTCAATTCCAATATATATACTATCAGCATACATACCGACCCCTCTCAATTCGAAAAAGTAGAAATCTGTTAGCCTGCAGGTATCTATGCCAAATGGAATCTCTTTAAGTCTGTAAGGTGCTTTTCTGGTCTGCTCATAGATATTAATAAAAGGACCTAAATTGTCGCTATAAACTGATTCATAAGGAAATCTGATAACTTCCCCCTCTGGAGTCTCCATTACAATCCTGCTTTTTAATGTATCAAGAAATGGATTGTAACCGAATAATTCTGTACCGTCCTTTAAGCGAAATGTATAACGTTCTTGTGAGAAGGTGTGTGTGGAAGAAAGAAATAGAACACTTACTATAATTAATAGCAGGTTAGAAAAAGGCATTGATATATGCAATAGTCGTTTTTTTTGTCCCATAATACGCTCTTTAGTTTGTATTAGCCAAATTCCATTAATGGCAGTAAAAAGTAATTCGTACAGTCCTAAACTACAAAAAAGTATAAATAAAATCACAACTAATTATTATTTATTTTTAACCAATTTAATTTTATTTTAAAGGCTTTTTTTGTACCTTGCATTTAACCCTTTAAAACAAAAATGCCGCTTCGTTTTATGAATGCGGCATTTGCTTAAGTTTAATAGAACTTCTACTCGCGAACAACCCAGACTTTGATTTTTGCTGATACTTTTGAATGCAATTTGATATTTACATCAAATATACCAAGGGTTTTAATTTGATCTTCCAACTCGATCTTTCTTTTATCGATATCAAAATTCTTCTCTTTTAATGCATCGGCAATCATCTGACTGGTTACTGAACCGAATAGTCTATCTTCTTCTCCGACTTGTACCGGAATGTTTATTGAAATTTTTTCGAGTTCTTCGGCAAGTTTTTGTGAATCAGAAATTTCTTTCTGCTCTTTCTTCTCAAGACTTACTCGCTCTACTTCAACTGCCCTTAAATTACCCTTCGATGCCAGATAAGCATATCCTCGTGGAATAAGATAATTCAGTGCAAATCCATTTTTTACTTCAACCACGTCTCCGGTTTTTCCTAATGTTTCAAGATTTTGTCTTAATATTACTTTCATTTTTTCACCTCTCAACTTTTATTTAATTGTATCGGAAACGTATGCTAATAATCCCATATGTCGGGCTCTTTTTATTGCTTTAGTAAGTTCCCTCTGATAAATTGCCGATGTTCCGGTAATTCTCTTCGGAATAATCCTTCCCTGTTCGGAAGTATATCTCTGCAGGAACTTAACTTCTTTGTAATCTATATATACTACTTTGTTCTCAGTGAACTTGCATATTTTTTTTGATTTAATCATTGTAAACTCTTCTTTTTATTAATTAATTTTAATTTAATTTCCTATAACTTTCCTGAGTTGAAGGAATCATCTGATAATTCGGTTGTTTCAAAGTTTAGATTCCCTTCAGTTTCTTCACTAAAATACGAATTTTCTTCTGAGACCTTGCCTCTTTTGTTTAGGAATTGAATTCTCCTTGCTTTGATTTCTATAACAGATCTTAAAATCCCGTCATCTGACTTCCACGTCCGGCTTTGTAATTCTCCGTCAATTAATACTGCCATCCCTTTTTTAATGTTATCTTTGCAACTCGTAGCTAACTTATCCCAGGCCACTATACCTACATAGCACACATCGTCCTGCCATGTTTCTGATGAATCTCTGAAGCGTCTGTTAGCAGCTATTGTAAAATTGATAACTGGTGTATTATTCGCTGTTTTTCTATACACTGGATCTTTTGTCAGGTTTCCGCTAATAATTACGTTATTAATTTCGGGCATCTTTAAGTCTGCCATATAACTTCTCTGCTAATTTTAATTTATAATACCCGACTATTTAGACCGTCTCTTTTACAGCTTTTTCCCCCTCATTCTCAGGTTTTTCTACAAGTTGCTCCTGCACTGGCTCTGTCTTGGTTTCTTGTGTTGCATTTGCTCTTTCTGAGAAATACTTCAATGCGTTTTTATCAAGAGTAATTGTTAAATATCTGATAACGCTTTCTTCAAATTTAAGAAATCTCTCAAACTTGGTTATTGTATCAGATGGAGCGGTATAACGGAAGAAAATGTAATAGCCAACTTTTTGCTTTGCAATTATATATGCTAATCGCTTTCTTCCCCAGTTGTCTATATTGTTTATCTCACCACCCATGGTGGTAAGTGTTGTTTTTATTTTCTCAATCAAAGTTTCAATGACTGAGTCTTCTAAAGTGGCGTTTATTATAATGCCACTTTCATAGTGATTTACTTTCAAGTATGCCTCCCTATGGACATTTGGCTCTCACTTTTCAGTGAGGGCAGGGTTAATGTATTAGTTAATTAAAAATCTTCTTAAAATCTATTTTAATAATGGTGCAATTACAAGTGCGACAACTGACATTAGCTTAATTAGTATATTTAGGGATGGTCCGCTTGTATCTTTAAATGGATCACCTACTGTATCTCCTACTACCGCTGCCTTATGGGGAAATGATCCCTTATAGTATTTTACTCCGTGAATCTCGTAACCTGCTTCAATCATTTTCTTTGCATTATCCCATGCTCCTCCTGCATTTGATTGGAATATTGCCATTAGCACTCCGGTTACTGTCACGCCTGCTAATAATCCTCCGAGCATTTCTTTGCCTCCGGCAAAGCCTGTTAAAATCGGGAAAATTACCGCTATTAATCCCGGAATTACCATTTGCTTGATTGCAGAATTCGTTGATATCTCAACGCATTTACCGTACTCTGCAGCACCATGCGCCTGATTAAATTCTTCTATATCTTCCTTTGACCAATCTTCTTTCTCAACCCCGGCATTCCTCTTCATTACTTCAAGGGCTGCTTTTAATCTGGGTATTGATGCAAACTGCCTTCTTACTTCCTCTATCATTGACATTGCAGCACTACCAACCGCTCGCATAGCTAAAGCAGAGAATAAAAATGGAATCATGGCACCTATAAATAATCCCGCCATTACTTTTGCCTGCGAAATATCAATCACTCTGAGATCTGAAGACGCCATGTAAGCACCAAATAATGCCAGAGCCGTTAACGCTGCAGATCCTATAGCAAAACCTTTTCCGATTGCTGCAGTTGTGTTCCCTACCGCATCAAGTTTATCTGTTCTTTGTCTTACTTCTTTTGGTAATTCCGACATCTCGGCTATTCCACCCGCATTATCAGATATGGGTCCGTATGCATCTACAGCAAGTTGCATTCCAAGATTTGACAACATTCCTACTGCTGATAGGGCAATACCATATAAACCACCAAAATGAAATGATAGTATTATCGAAAACGCAATTATAATTATTGGTACCGCTGTTGAAAGCATTCCGGCACTTAATCCTGCGATAATATTAGTTGCAGTTCCAGTGATTGACTGCTCAACAATCTGGCGAACCGGAAGATACCCAGTCCCTGTATGGAACTCAGTTACTAAACCTATGAGTACTCCTGCTATCAGCCCAACTGCAGCCGCTATGAAAATTCCTGTACTGGTTAAATAAAAATCGGTATTGTATAATGGATCATGATAAGTCCATGATTCAGGTAGAAAACTTTTAATTATAAACCAAAGTGCAATTACCATTAAAACCGCTGATCCGAATTCCCCAAAATTCAACGCTTTTTGTGGATTTTCCGGATTAACTAATTTAATTAAAAAAGTACCAATAATTGACATTATTATACCTACCGCAGATATTATCAGCGGTAAAATAACTGCAGATAGTATAAAATTCGACTCTCTGAATTCAGGTACATCTAGCATTACTGTTATACCTAAAACCATTGAACTTATTATCGCCCCTACATATGATTCAAATAGATCTGCTCCCATCCCCGCTACGTCCCCTACATTATCTCCAACGTTATCTGCAATAACCGCGGGATTTAATGGATGATCCTCGGGTATACCAGCTTCCACCTTCCCCACTAGATCTGCTCCAACGTCGGCTGCTTTTGTATAAATCCCTCCTCCAACTCTGGCAAATAGCGCAATTGAAGAAGCACCAAAACTAAACCCTGTTAGTACAGTGATAACCCTTACAATATCCGATGCCCCCCACATTGCTAAATATACTGAGAATAATAGTCCTAAACCTAAAACACCCAAACCAACAACTCCCATACCCATAATGGAACCACCGGTAAAAGCAATGAATAAGGCTTTGCCAATACTTTCCCTGGCTGCTTGAGTTGTTCTTACGTTTGCTTTGGTTGCAGCTTTCATTCCTATTAATCCTGCCAGAGCACTACTAATTGCTCCTAATAAAAAAGATACTGCTACTAATGGGTGGGATGCTTGCGAGTCTGCTGTTAACGCTAATAAGATTGCCACAGCTATAATAAATATTACAAGTACTCTGTATTCTGCTTTTAGAAAAGCCATCGCTCCCTCAGCGATAAATTTGGAAATCCGAATCATCTCCTCATTACCGGAATCTTGCTTCTTTATCCAGTAAGATCTCCATAACGTGTATAATAATCCTATAACGCCAAAAGCCGGTATTAGATATATAATAAGGTCCATCTAGATCTCCTAAAATGTTATTTATAATGGTCTTTTCTTTTGATTAATAAAGCTATTATAGTCTAGCATTTTCTGAATTCCACCTTCAATAAATATTTCTGCCATTTTCAGACAGTATTCGTAAGAGGATGTTAATATTTCAAATTCGGTTTTTGTAAAATCACTTAATACGTAATTAGCCATTTTGCCCGGAACAAAGTTGTTTCCAATACCTATTCTTACTCTTGGGAACTTATCAGTTATTAACTCATATATCACAGAGGCTATGCCATTGTGCCCCCCATCCCCTCCGCCTAATTTTAGTTTGCATGTCCCTATTGGTATATTGACTTCATCATGAAAAATTAGGATCTGCTCAACATTCAATTTGAAATCAGCCATTATGGACTTCACTGCCTTTCCGGATACATTCATAAAAATGGCAGGCTTAACAATTAGGTAGGGAGTTCCGTTAAATTCACCCTTAGAATAAATATAGTTTTCTCCGAAAAGCTCTAAATCTTTATCCCATTCCCCTGCAATATAATCAATAACATTAAACCCTATGTTATGCCGATTGAATTTGTATGATGCTCCCGGATTTCCAATTCCAATTATTGCTTTCAATTGATCTTCTGTTTATTGTATTAATTATTCTTCTTCTTTATCTTTTTCTTTTCCTTTTGCTATTACTTCAGGTTGTGTAACCTCTGTAGCTTCAGTTTCAGCTTCCTTTACTGCTTTTGGTGCATTCACACTCACAATAATTGACTCTGGACTGTTTAGGATTTCCATATCTTTAAGTTCAAGATCCCTTACGTGTACAGATTTCGCAACTCCTAAGTCTTCAATATTAATCTCAATGTGTGAAAGTATGTTTGCCGGAACACATTTGATCTTTAGTCTGTGATGGAATATCTGTAGAACCCCTCCTTCTTTTACTCCAATTGGGCTACCAAGAAACTGTATTGGAACTTCAAGTTCAATTTTTTCTCCCTTTACTATTCCCAATAAATCAAAATGAACCACTCTGTCTGTTACTGGATCAAATTGAATATCCTTTATAATGCAGTCCGATGTTTCCTGACCATCAACATTGAGGTTGATTATGTGTGTATCAGCTGTAAAAACAAACGGATTAATTTCTTTTTCCAGCACTTCTATTGCTATTGGTTCACTATTCTTTACATAGAATACACCCGGAACTTTCCCTTCTTTTCTGAGTCTGTTTAGGTATCCCTTACTTGATATTGTTCTTTTTCCGGCGTTTAGTTTCACTCTTTCCATTATTTCTCCTTGATATCTCTTAATTTAACCTTTGTCCACATCAAACAATGAACTTATTGATTCGTTTTTATAAGTCCTGATTATCGCTTCAGCAAATATACCTGCTGAGGTAACCACCTCCAATTTAGGTGAATACCGCGATTCTGTTATTTCAATTGTATCCGATACATATAATTTTTCTAAATTACAACCGTTTAATCTCTCAACCGCCGGACCGGATAACAACGGGTGAGTCACAGCTCCATATATTTTGTTTGCCCCTTTTGATTTCAATGCCTCCGCTGCCCCAACAAATGTTCCTGCAGTATCTATCAAATCATCAACTAAAAGAATGTCTTTACCTTCAACATCCCCTATAATGTTTACTACCTCAGCATAATTATGTTTTGTTCGCCTTTTGTCAATCACTACCAGATTTGCATGTAATCTTTTGCCATATGCTCTGGCTATTTTAATACCTCCAACATCAGGACATACAACTGCTAAATTATCGCTTAGTTTCGACACTTCACTCAAAAAAAACGATGAACCGTATAAGTGATCCAATGGTATATCAAAAAAACCTTGTATCTGCGCTGCATGCAGATCCATTGTCATCACTCTGTCTGCACCCGCTGTTGTTACCAGATTAGCTATTAACTTTGCAGTTATAGACACTCTCGGTTGATCTTTCCTGTCCTGCCTCGCATACCCAAAATATGGGATAACTGCGGTTATCCTCTTTGCCGATGCTCTCTTAGCTGCATCTATCATGATAAGAAGTTCCATTATGTTCTCAGCTGGAGGATTAGTGGATTGGATTATGAAAACTTCCGATCCTCTTATATTTTCTCCAAACTTAACCCAGATCTCCCCATCGCTGAATTTCTGTATATCTACCGCACCCAACTCTAAGCCAATTATTTCAGCTATTTTTCTGGATAATGGCTTATTAGAACTTCCTGAAAATATCTTAAATGGGTACTTCATTGTTTTTCAAACTTTATTTTAAAATAACTTGCAAATATAACTAAAATGCTACTTAAATCAAATATTTTTCCGTTTTTACTATAATTTTAACTTAGTAAGTTCAAATTTACAAATTTTATTTAAATTTTTACTCCACTCCATTAAAATGCATTTTATTTTTTTCTTAAAAAAGAGTATTTTTAACAATTCCATTAATTAAAATCGATTGTTTGGTTTTATGACCTATTCTAATAAACTCCCCCATATAATTATTGGGGCTTTCATTCTGTTTTTTCTCCTGCGTCTGACTGGTCTGATCAGTCTTTCTGTCTTCGATCTGCTGATCTACATTCAAATAATTGGAGGTTTTGGCTTTTCTCTCTTTTTTATTGGTAAAGGTAAACCTCTCTTTCTTTTCTTCTCTGCCTTTTTTTTTCTAACTGGGATCACCTTTTTTCTCTTTGAATCCTTCATTTTTACCAGTGAGTCAAAAGCCTTTTTACCAGCAGTTTTGTTTATTCTTGGAAGTGGATTTTTGATCCTTTTTGCTGATAATAGCCAAAAAAGATGGTATTTATTGATCTCATTTTTACTTATTTGTACTTCCCTTATTATCCTGATAATATACAGGGCTGTCTCACTTCCCGCAATATTGTTTTCATTCTGGATGCTGCTTTCTGAACAATGGGTTATTTTTATCCTGATTCCAGCTGCAATTCTATTTATTACTATCTGGAAAAGATCAACTTAAATGAGACGTTTCAGAACTTTGGGCATATTGTTTTTCCTCATTCTGGTTTTCTCGGTCTCCTATTCAGAATCACCTATGCCCATATTTTACCGCTATTATGTTTCAGGTTCAATCACTGGAGATACTTTGAAAGATTTTACTAACTTCTCAATTACGCTTTGGGGAAAGAATATATATGTGGATTCTGCTTTTGTAAGACTTTATGGATCAAAAAACGGGGTTGATTCTTCTCTTTCTTTTCCCGATACATCTGGAAAATACCTGCTTATTATTACAAATTCTTATAAACTGGATAGCTTAAAAGCAGTTCTTATGAAAAACGACTCCTTGGAATCGTCAAGTGAAATAAAAGCTCCTCTGGAATCACTCTATAAACCAATTATCTCAAATTACTTTATCCCGGACAGAAACTCGGGTTGTGGTAGTTGTAGTGTGGAACATAGCCGCTCTTCGCGGATTATTCGATATGAGTACATCATTTCCGGCTTGAATATTAACCTGCCTTGGTAGAATATTGCTATCGTTTTGTAATTTATCTCGCCCCGGAAAAATATACTTCCTCTGAATTAGTCGGGTTATTTGAACCCATATCCTCTCTTGAAATTAACACACTTACCGGTTCCACATTACTGAACTGTGGTAAGTCAATAGCTTCAAAAAATGAATCATTTCCATCGCTTTGTCTTAAATCAATTCCTTTAGTTTCATTAGAAGTCTTGATCCAAAGTCTGAAAACTTTGCCCTGATTCGCTAAGGGTAGTCCTTTTAATATTAAAAAACCCGTCCTGTTCTCTATATCCATCAGAAGTTTACCGTTGTTTAAACCGGGTGTCTGTTCATTCTTAAGTTCAATAATTAGAGTGGTTTCAGATAATAATAAGTTGTCCAGTATTTTCCTGTTGTACACATATTCTCGAACTGATGTTATAACACTTTCGTACTTTTCGTATGCTCTGTCTGGCAGATAATTAATCTTTTGAGAAATGTCGGACAAGCTGGATTGCAAAATAAAAAACAGCCCGATAATCATTATAAGTAATAATGCAATTCCCCCCCCAATTAAATAATCGATGTTCCTAATCCCTGTATTTGTTTTGTATACAACCTTTTGGTGATCTTTCTTTTTTTGATTTTCTGTCACATTATTTATTCTCTCCCCCGGGAACATACTATCTATATCCTCTGGATCTTTGTAGTCTAAAATAAATTGCGATTTATCTTCTTTTGCAAAAAGTTCAAGTTGTCCCTCATAGTATTTTTGGGACTCCAGCATTATATCTTCCTCTTCCTTGCTTAACTCCTCACGCGTATCTTGAATTTTTTTATCGAATACTCCTACTTCTTCTAATGGTTTTTCCAATTCTCCTTCTTCATCTTTTTGCTCCTCTTCTATCGGTTTTAATTCTTCTGATGTAGTTTCCTCCCCATTACCATTTGAATCTTCTGTTTCTGGAGCTTCTTCAAGTTGCTTCTCGCTTAAAACTTCTTCAACTTCCTCCTCTTTCTTTATAATGTCTTCAGGTTCTTCATTTTTCCGACTGACATCAGTGGATACCTCGACTTCAGTCTCCTCCCCCTTATCTACTTCCTCTTTCGTGTAACCCTCTGTTCCGCTTTGTTCACTTACTACTGTCTTGTATATCCGGGCCAATTTTTTCGCAATTCTTATCTTCACTTCCCTTGTTGGTTCTGCAACTTCAATTATTACACTTAATAAGGCTATCAATCTCTGATATTCTGCAAGGCATCTTAAATCCTCATGTGAGAGATCTGTCAAACTTAGCTTTATTTCTGTTTGCTCTTCTCGGTTTAGTGATCCAATGGCAAATGAAGGAAGTAAATCCGAGTACTTGCTCTCTTCAGTTCTCTCAATCCCTTCCGGTGTCCCCTTGAAATTTTCCTCTAGCTTTTCAATCGCATTTTTTATTTTACCCCGGACTGTCTCAACTGGAATTTTTAGAGATTCTGCTATTTCATCATTTGTTAACCCCCCATAGAAAGCCAGCAATAATACATGCCCCTGTGCTTCTGTTAAATTATTTATTGCTTCTAAAACTTTTTCTTTATAATCAATTGCTTGCTGGTACTCCATGCTCTCGGAATTCTCAAGTATGGAGGGTAATATGTATTTTTTTTCATATTCATCGTCATATGGCACTTTGTTATATTCTTCTGATCTGTAACGCCTTACAAAATCAATCGAGAGTAACCGTGTTAACGACACCAGATAAACAAAAGGATTGATTTTGTCTGTATTAATGATCTGAGCATTTTTCCAGATTATAATGAAGATATCTGCTAACAGTCTTTCCGAAGTTGAAATGTCATTCAACACTTTTTGGATAACCGAAAATAACAATGGTGAATATCTGTTATATATCACCTCCAACGCTCTTTTATCGTAGTTTGCTATTAATCCAAATAGTTCTTTGTCTTTTAGTCCTGATATACTCATTATAGTTATCTTTTTAAATCTCACTTGCAGCAGAATTAATCTACTTCAATATAAGCATTTTTTTCTGACTCGAATAACTTTCAGTTGTAAGCTGATAGATATATAATCCTGACGGAAGGTCTCCTGAATTGAATACTTTGTTATACTTTCCGGGAATTTGTCTCTCATTTACAATTGTCTCAATCAGTCTCCCGGCTATATCGTAAATGCGTAACTTGACATTACTTTCCTTAATAATCGTATATGAAATTCTTGTCTCTGGATTAAATGGATTGGGATAATTTTGATATAATCCATATTCCTGATTGTTTATTTCCAACTCACCTTTTTCCACACTGGTAACTGGCGTATAAAACCTTCTGTAGAGTTCATTCCATAGTTCATTCCTCCCCTTGTCATATCCTAATGCCCACATTCCAACCCCCTTGTAGTTCTTAGACTGGGCTAAACCATATTTCACTCCCAAACTTGAATCATTATCAAACCAGACCTGATACCAACTTGTGTCATTATTTTGCCACCTGTACCATGGTACTTGGTAATTAGTTGCCCACAGTAATCCGTAAGTCTGGGAATTTGGTTGATCAGTAGTAAATCTCGTTGAACTTACATATTGTATTACGGAAGAGTTTATCCCATTTGTTCTGGTAAGCCATTTGCATCCGAAATATGGCACTCCTAATATCAGTTTATGAGGCATAGTAGATGTTGGACTTGCATACTGCGTGTTTACTGTATTATATATGTTATAACTGCCCCCCAAATAAGGTGCAGATGGCCCTGAATTAGTGCTCCAGCTGCCGTAAAAATCATAACCCATAATAAACACATAATCACATGCATCCACCAAACCCTGAAGTTTCCAGCTACTCCAGTTAACTGCCGGTCCGGCAAATGAAATCTCTGCCGTTGGAACCGTTGCTTTTATAAAAGTTGATAAATCCGTCATAAAACCGTTTATCACATCGCCTCTGTCAGAAGTCAGAAGAGATTCAAAATCAATATTAATTCCATCAAGCGAATACTGTTGCATCCTGGACAGTACATTATTGAAAAAAGTCTGCTTCACACTTGGGTTTGTTAGTATTGTGTGGATTTCACTCCCGGTAAAGTTCACAACTGTTAATATTACCTTTACTCCGTTCGTATGAGCAGTGTTGATAACATCTGTCCATGGCCAGTAACTCGGATTGGATAAAACCCCACTTTCATTTACAGTAAAATCAAATGCAGCTATATGAGTTAATATATCATATCTAAGATATGCTTTGGCAGTCTGATACTCCCAGTCGGGAAGATATCCAAATACTGAAGCTCCTACTTTTTTACTTTTGTCAAACTGCAGCGGTATAATATCTCTTCCCTCAATATCAAACTCGCTGGGCTCTTTTGAGAACCGGGAATGTTCTTCGTACTCCATTGCATGTATAGATTTATACTCTTGTCCGCATACCAGAATATTTAATACTATTACCATTACGATACTCAGGTACTTTTCCATTCCTGCCATCTTTTTCTTTTTCATTATTACTTAAAATCAGACATTATTATTTTCAGCTGATCTAGTCCCTCAGTTAAAGCTGCAATTCCGGGTTGTAAAATAACAGATGAATCAATATCATATACTCTCCCGGCTTTCCCTGCATTTGTGTTTAGCCAGTCATTCTTCTTCATATATGTATCCATGTTGTTTTCTTCTCCACACCAGGAAACAATAATAATATCAGGATTTCTTACTAATATCTCCCCCATATCTGCAACTCTGTCTTTGGCTTTCCGCTGCCCCTTGAATTCAGGGAATATGTCATCTCCTCCGGCTATTTCTATAAGCTCGCTGATAAATGTATTCCCTACAACTTTAGGTTCGTCCCACTCTTCAAAATAAACTTTTGGTCTGTTTTTCGATTTGGCAGTTTTTGATCTTACACCTTCCATCTTCTTTTCAATTGAAGCGATAAGTTTTGTTACCTCTTTATTCCTGCCTACAATATTCCCTACTAAAAGCATAGCATTAAGTATCTCTCTTATTGAATGCTGATTGTTGGCTACTACATTGTAACCGGCTTGTATTAACTTTTTTGTAAGATTGGCTTGTACGTCCGAAAATGTGAATATCAAATCCGGATTTAACTCGGCTATCATTTCAAAATTCGCATCAAGAAAAGTACCAACTACCGGTTTTGTTTCTTTTGCTATACCCGGTCGCTTAGTGTATTCACTTATTCCTACTATTCTCTCGTCTTCTTCAAGAGCATAAAGTAGTTCCGTTGTCTCTTCAGTTAAGCAAATGATTCTTTCAGGATATGTGTTTTTCATTTTTTTTCTCCAAATAACTTTTCAAACTCATTCTTGTAATTATTCAATTCGTTAATCTTAATATTCTCATCATTCTTCAAATTCTTAGAGTTAATTTTACTCCCCTCAACTCGTCTGTAAAACTCTTCGGATAAAAGAACTTCACACGAACATACCTTCGCAAATCCTGTAACCTCATTATCCGATGATATCACAACTAAATTTCGTGGGTTTCTGGATTCACTGATGTCCCTTTTAATAATCTCGTCAGCAGGTCGCGCATCAGAGTATTTAATCATTATTCTGGCCGATCTTACTCCCTCACCTCTAAAACCGTCCAAATATAACGTAACCTTTCCTCTGTTTCCGGTAAAATAGTTCTCCAGGTATCTTACTATTCCCGCCCTGGCTTCCGATTTCTCATTCTTTTGCAATAATTTTAGTTTCGGAATTTTCCCTATTAAGTTATTACCGTCTATTAAGTACTCTTTCATTCCTGCTCAAGTATTTTTCCACTTCAATTAAGTGCGGATTGTAAAAATGAATTTTGTAATTATGTTAAAAATATTAACTTATAAAAATAACTTTTTTAATTCGAAATTAATAATCTTTTTACCAGTTTATTCAGGGTATTCTGCAATCTTCGGATTTTGTTGTCGACGTAAACTCTATCCATAAAATTCAGTTTACTACCTTCCGCTGAAGAATTGATCAGACTTTGTCAGCTTTAAATCCTGAAGGTGTGGCGCTTTGACTTTGATTTCAAACCTGTAGCCCGTATACATTCCAAGTGGATTCCATGTAAAACTCATCGTCCAGCAGTGCAAATCCCTTGTTACCATTACTTGTGGTGCGGAAAACTGCTTGTTTTCTATATCATAACTACCTGTCACACTAAACTTCCAACTCTTCGTTAAATTAAAATTTAAGTTCCCGCTTATATTGGAATACTTGCTTGTCATATCAGGAGTCGGTTTGCTCAGATTATAATTGTAATTCAGTGCTATTGACCATGGTATTGAGAAATCAGCTTCTTCTGTTTCATATAATCCCCTGTATGAACTGCTGCTCACCACATATTCATCCTCAAATTCTTCTGCTGTTTCTTCCCCCTCTCTTTCCTCTGGTTTTAGCTTCTCCCCCGATATCGAAGTTGAGATTGCAAAATTAAAGTTCTTTAACCTAAGCCAGCCTTGCCCCCCCACGTGTGCTAATCTGTTTACCTCCCCTACTCCCTTAACATACTCATAAAGTGAATAAGTTGATGAACCTGAAAAACTCAGATACTCCCCTATCTGCGTATTGTATCCTATATTCAAATCCGAAAATTTCAAACTGTCTGCGGCAAAATTGTAATTCATTGATGCCCGCAGGTTTAGTAACTGTATTTTCTTCTCCTTTGATGTCGTATCAGTTGGATCCGCTTTAGTCTTCATTTCAAATGTATTCTGTAAACTCAAATTCATACTCTGCGATTCATATGAGGAAGCTCCGCCAAATAATTCTCTCTCAAACTTGTTATACATTATTCGCTCTCCCTTCGAATTAGTATAATAATCGTAGTAACCCCACCCTTCCTTCGAAAAATCAGGTTGAAAACTATATGAAATTGTTGGTTGTAATATATGCCGGAATGCTGCTATTCCCATAGTATTCGGTTGAACTATTCCGTAAATCTTTGTCGAAGCACTTAATCCGGTTGTAAAAGTCCTTACAAAATTAATTTCATTCTTATCATTTGTTATCAACGAATCTGTGTTACTGTTCGGATTGTACCTCGACTCTCTCGTTATCCGCTTATTATACCATAACTCCTGATAACTGAAATTTGGTGTTATGTTTATAAAACCGATTTTTGGAGATGCACTTAAAGACACATTGTGCCTCACTCCTCCCCTTATCGTCAAATCCCCTTCTCTTTTTAATCGCCTGTTTGAAAATTGTCCGTTATAACTTAAACCAATAGCTTCGTACCACTTCTCTTCAGATACCGTTCCTTTCGACTTGAAAGGATAAAAATGCGACTTGCTGAATGTTATATTTGGTAAGTATTCATCAATAACATCATCTTCCAGATTCTGGTTCCTTCTGTAATTAACTGATAAAGACGTTCCGGATTCTTCCCAGTTCTTGTAATATGTAGCACTCGAATTTATATCCTTGTTCATTAATTCATCTATATTCGTACTGGTATTCTGAAAGTAACTCCCCGTTACAAATTGTAAATTAGCATCAAATCTTGAAGTGGGTGTTATTGTCTGATTATGAACCAGATAAAGCCTCCAGTTCTTTGTCTCATTATAATCTGGATCTGTCTTCTCTCCCTGATGCAAATCCGAAAAACTCCCCTCAAATGTACCACTGTATGAATACCTTTTTGAGTATCTGAAACGTGAATCTAAATTATATCCCCCCTTTAGAAAATAATCCGCCGTAAGACTTAAATCCATATAATCATTTATCGCCCAAAAATACCCGAATCTCGAAAAGTACCTCCCATATCCTGCTCTGTCACCAAATGCCGGGGTGATTATTCCCGACCGCCTCCCCGACTGTATCGGAAATACCGCAAAAGGTATTGGGATTGGAAATGGTACATCTCCGAACGCAAGAAATATCCATTTCCCTATTACCTGTTCCTTTTGCACCATCTTCATTTGCTGACCAAAAAAATAATAATGAGGATGATCAAGCGTACACGTCGAATAAACTCCTTTCTCAATAAAAAATGTTTCTTTATCCACCTTTTTTATCTTTGCACCTGAGTATGCTGCTTCATCTTCTTTTGTCTTTGCATATGTAATATAACCCCTTTGCGTTTTGAAATTATATCTCATCATATTCCCCTTGTACTCATCCCCCTTATCTAACATAACCGGCAATTCATCCAACTTCCCCTCAGTCGTATCACTCTCCCTGCCAAAAGCCTCTATGCTGCTCGTTCCAAAATCTACATTGATAATTCCGCTCTTAAGTTCCGTATCCTTGTACTTTAAATATCCGCTTCGGTATATATCCATCTTTTTATTATTTATAAAGAATATAATAGAATCAACTGAAGACGCATAAATTACCGAATCAATATCACTCTTTTCCTCAACACTATCCGCCATTACGGTTAGACTGTCTCCTGGCATAACAGTTGCACTCAACAACGTATCCGTTGCCTCTTGAGCAGAAATCGATCCCGCTAAAACCAATACAAATACAACTATTACTTTTCGGAACATCGGAAAAATTATTTCTTATAAAACACGAGTGCGGAAGCTCCCTTTATTCCCGCATCATTCTTAAGTTTAGCTGGCATTACCCTAACTCTTGGTGCTAACGATTTTAACACCCTTTCCCTTGCCGTTTTTTCAATCGCTTCAAACAACCGTTTTCCAAAACCAGCCACCCCTCCCCCAATAATAATTGTTGTTACATCAAGAATATTACATACCGTAGCTAATGCACATCCTAAATTATTTCCTACATCATTAATTACACTTATCGCAAACTCATCTTCTGACTCTGCAGCCATGCTTATGATCTTTGGCGTCAATAAATCCAGATCATTCTCCAAAATCTCATAAATCTTTGATTCCTTCCTGCTCCCCAATAACTCCCTTACATCATCAATTAAATAATTAATCCCCGTATATGCCTCTATGCATCCGTACGAACCACAATTACATCTCTTTCCATTCATATTAATCGTAACATGTCCGATCTCTCCGGCACCACCAGTCTCACCTCGATACAGCTTCCTGTCAAAAATTAATCCTCCCCCAACCCCGGTCCCCAATGTAACCATTACAAATGAGTTGAACAATTTCCCTGTACCAAAAATTAATTCCCCAAGCGCTGCCGTATTTGCATCGTTCTCAACAAAAGTCTTTATCCCTGTCTCTTTTTCAATAATCCTTCCCAGATGTACCTTTCCCCATCCCCGGATATTTGGCGGATTTTCAACCGTCCCCTTTTTTATCGATATGATTCCGGGCGATCCCACTCCAATTCCCGATATTTTATACTTCTCATCCTTCGAAAGTTCTCTTATTCCCTTTAAAATTTGCTTTATCACAGCTTTTGGACCTTCGTCAGCTTTTGTCTCCAAAGCCATCTTTCTGACGATTTTCCCGGCTTGTGATACAATCCCAAATTTAATGCTGGTCCCCCCAAAATCTACCCCGATTGCATACTTCTTTTTATCCGGCATACTATTCCTATAATTAAATAATCATAATTTACAAAAATACAAATTTACTAACTTATATTAACTAAATAACAACCTCTTTTAGCCAAATTCACTCCTAAACACCCCTGAATTCTCATAATTCTCCCTCTTTCCCCCTTTTCCACCCCTCTCCCTTCGATATGAATACGTAGTGAATACGTGGTGAATACGTGGTGAATACGTACTAAAGCCGTGGTGAATACGTACTGAATACGTACTAATTTCGATTACCATTCGATTTTACTCCTCCCTTAACCAATATTGAACCTAAAAATCATGCATAATAAATATCTCGACCTCTATATGCGATAGCTATTTTTTTTCCTTTTTTCTCTTAATTCCTGTCCTTTCCTCCAATTTCCATTTACTAATCTCAATCATTCCTTCAATCTTTTCCTCTAATGTATCAGGCAACGATGGAAAAAAGTCCAAACCCGTAATCCATTCAACACTATCAATACTGACAATATAATTTGTAACACTCTGTTTACTTCCTTTATTGGGAATTAAAAACCCTAATCCCTTCATTTCTCTCATGCTGGTATCAAGAATAACCTTATAAAAGTACTCTGGAACAGAGACTTTATTCTTACCGATTGTTTTAAGTCCCTCCTTTAACACTGGTCCTGTCACAATAAGAAGAGACTTATATATCACCGCCCATTCCCTTATCTGTTCTTCGAGCTTCTTCCAGATCCCCCGGTTAAAACTTGGATTTTGTGGACTCATATTACTTAGATAAAAACATTCCTTCATCGTAATAGTTGAATAACCCATATCCGCCGCAGGTGCTAAATGTCCCTTATCATACCCGCTCCTCCGATAATCCCCATTTTCAGCACTTCCAGTCAGCACCTTCGGATCCGGAACAAACTTATCACTTCGCTTTATCACCGACACTGTCCTCTCTTCAGTAAGCTTGTATGCCACCCATTTTGCTTGCTCATGATCTTCACTATAAACAAGCGAAAAACCGGTATGGGAAACAACTTCCTCCCCTTCATTTACATAAGGGAATTCCATAGGATAATAACTCGGTTGTTGTTTCTTGGTTATTTCCTTATAAAATCCCTTTAATTCAGCTTTTTCCGCTCTCTGCGGAAATAAACCAACAGCCCAAAAAACCAATAGCAATAATGCGTATTTTAACATATATCTTTAAATTTTCTAAAAATCAAAAATAAAAATACCTAACTCCCTGTTAATAGAAAAAAACTTTAAAAACAGGCTTACTTTTTAGTAATTTAGCTTGACGGAATCGAAATAAAATGCTAATTTAACAATGTAAATATTTTATTTGGTCTATTGGAAAACCTTAATGCATTCATTGTATCGGTATTATATTAATACCTTGCAGACTTTCCTCTTTTGCATTACCCCCCGGCTGTTTCCATCGAGGGCAACCGTAATAAAATATTTATTGACTTCTATAAATCATATTTAAAAATATTTACAAACAAAATTGTTGTAACAACAAACGGAGAAATTATGTCAGAATATATGCACAAAATACTTACCGAAGTTAAGGCAAAGAATCCGGCTGAACCCGAATTCCACCAAGCGGTCGAGGAAGTTCTCGAATCACTTGAAGTTGTCCTCGATAAACACCCTGAATACAAAGCAGCTAAAATACTGGAAAGAATGATCGAACCTGAAAGAGTTATCATGTTCCGCGTTCCTTGGATGGACGATCAGGGCGAAGTCCACATTAACCGTGGCTTTAGAGTTCAAATGAACAGCGCTATTGGTCCTTATAAAGGTGGTCTCAGATTCCATCCCTCAGTTAATCTTGGTATCCTTAAATTCCTTGCTTTCGAACAGGTCTTTAAAAATAGCTTAACTACTCTACCAATGGGTGGTGGTAAAGGCGGTAGCGACTTTGACCCCAAGGGGAAAAGTGATAATGAAGTAATGAGATTCTGTCAGTCTTTTATGTCTGAACTCTTTAGACACATTGGCTCCAACCTGGACGTCCCCGCAGGCGATATTGGTGTTGGTGCTCGTGAAATCGGTTTCTTATTCGGACAATACAAAAGACTGCAAAATGAATTCACTGGTGTTCTCACAGGAAAAGGTTTGAACTGGGGAGGTTCTCTCGTTCGCCCCGAAGCTACTGGCTTTGGTGCAGTTTACTTCGCTGAACAAATGTTGAAAACTAAAGGACATGAAATTGCAGGTAAAACCTTTGCTATCTCCGGCTTCGGTAATGTTGCATGGGGCGCAGTAACAAAAATTAACCATCTCGGTGGTAAAGTCCTCACTATCTCTGGTCCCGATGGCTTCATTTATGATAAAGAAGGTATCTCCGGAGAAAAAATTAAATATATGTTGAAACTCCGCGCTAGTGGTCAGGATATCGTCGAACCATACGCAAAAGAATTCAAAGCTGAATTCCATAAAGGTAAACGCCCTTGGAGTGTTAAAGTCGATGTTGCTATGCCTTGCGCAACTCAAAAC
>JAAYVN010000053.1 GCA_012517155.1 Ignavibacteriales bacterium
ACCGCAGAGTTTTATCCGGTAGCTAACGGACAGAGACCACAGAGATAAAAACACAGAGGCTACAGAGAAAAACTTTATAAGATTGTTTTACAATAAATAGTTGATAAACATAAAATATAAAACCCCCCTTTTAAATCCCCCCTTTAATTTCCGCCTCGGCGGAGGGGGGAAAATCCATTCCCCCTCTCCGACTGAGTCGGAATGACGGCGCAGCTAAACTTGTCCCGGCTCTGTCGGGATGACTATTAATGACTACTCCGACTGAGTCGGAATGTCCGCGAAGCTTAGCGACGGGTTGTTTTTTGTTTTTATTTAAGAAATAATTCGGCTTATATTTATGTATGTTTTTTAAAAAAATATTTTTTGAGTATGCATAACAATAATAATCTGACTTTCTCCGTGCAGTGGCATATTACTACTAACTGCAATAATAACTGCCGCCATTGCTATATGTACGATGAGAAAACTTTTGCGGATGAACGCAAGAATACGCTATCTGATGAACAGCTTATCCGCGTGCTGGATGATCTGACGGGATTCGAAAGGAAGTATGGCGTAAGGTTCTCTACTTTTAATCTTTCCGGTGGTGATCCTGTCAGCCGCCCGGGATGGGACGGGTTTGTGAAGACGCTGAGGGACAGGGGGAAACGGGTTACTATCCTCGGCAATCCGGAATTGCTCTCCGCTGAAAATATAAGTAAGCTGAAATCGCTCGGCGTTAGCCGCTATCAGATGAGTCTGGACGGGCTTGAAAATGACCATGACGATTTCCGCTCCCCGGGTAGTTTCAAACGGACGGTCGCTAAAATTTCCGAGCTTGAGGCAGCGGGCATCCCGTGTCAGATTATGTTCACTTACTACCCCGAGAACAGGAAGCACCTTTTTCCGCTGATTGAATTTCTCTCGGAAAATACGCCTCTTAGCAGTTTCAGTTTTGACATCGGCTGCTCGGCGGGGAATGCGGAGAATCTCAGTACTGATTTCAGCAGGGAGGAAATTAAAGATGTGCTTGAAAGATATCTGAGGCTGAAGGAGTCGCTTATAAACAGCGGGAAGAAGCTGTTGCTGAGGGAGAAATCCCATTTTCTCCGGCTTTTCAGGTTTCCGGCTGCTCCGGAGGATCTGAAGACTTTTGAGGCGTTCCCGGTTGCCGAGGGGTGCCACGCTGCGTGGAGCTCGGTGGCGATTCTGAGTGACGGTAGGCTGATGGCTTGCCGCAGGATGCCGGTGACTTCGGGGAAGATGCCGGAGCAGTCGTTTGAGGAGCTTTTTCTTGGCGATCCGTTTTTCAGGAAGTTGCGGCGCCGCACTTTCTATAAAGGGTGCTTTGATTGCGCCTATTATCAATACTGCCGCGGCTGTCCCGCATATTGCGAGGGGGAGACGGGGGATCCGTTTGCGGTTAATCCGGTCTGCATTAAGGAGCTTCTGGATGATACCGGCAAAGTAACCGCCACTTATCCCGACCCGCCGCTTGATGTATCTTTTGGGGAGGAGATGGATTTTGTTAAATCGGCTTTTCATTATAATCCGGAGAAGTTTTTTGAGCGGCTGAAGGGAAATCCCGTTTTGCGCAATGCCCTGTTCCGGCTTGCCGATGACCGGGAGGAGTCCCAGAAGTATATTAACAGTCCTACCAGCTATGCCGGGGAAGAGGGGTTTGATCTTGATGCTTACGATCTTCTGCTGCTGAGGCATTTCCTTAACTGGGTGGTCTCGGACGGGCTGCTTGTAAGGAAGGATACGGCTCCGGGTATACGGCAATATATTAACTGGCTGAAGTATTACCATATCAGGCAGAATTGATGGGGCTTGCCGGGATTGATCGTTCGGTTGATTTCCTCGCCGGGGCGCAAAACAGTGACGGATGCTTTCCCGAGTATATTTTTGTACTGAAGGATAATGCCTGGCGGAGGAGCAGACCAACGGTTTTTTCCACTGCCCTGATTGCCGGCGCACTGAGTGAGGTGCTGAAGTACAGGGATTTGCCGGGGGACCGGAGCAGAGCCGCATGTGAAACTATGCTTAAGAAATCCCTCGATTTTTTTATCGGCCGGATGAAGATGCCCGGACTGTGGAAGTTCGGAATGGCAGGGGATGAACAGTGGAAGAATCTTCCTTATGATCTTGACGATACCTGCTGTGTTTCGCATCTGCTGAAAAATTACCATCCCTACATCCATTTCGGAATGAATAAAAGTATTATTATGAAGAACCGGAACAGCGAAGGGATTTTTTATACCTGGCTGCTGCCCGCTTCAATGGCGCACCGGAATGATACGGATACGGTGGTTAACGCCAATACAATACTTTATCTGGGGGAAATACCGGAGACTGTACGCACAATTGACTATATTTGCGAACTGGTCAATGCCGGAAAGGAGGAGGGGAGTTTCTATTACTACCTCGACAGACGGGCGCTTTATTATTTCATTTCGAGGGCTTATTCTGAGGGGGCGGGGGGATTCTCAAAATGCAGGGACAGGATTATAAGCAATATTACCGGAGATGATCCGGAGGAAGCCGGTTTTCTGATGAATGCAATGGGGGTCTCCACGCTGGTTAATTTCGGGTGCCGGGATGAGGTGCTGATAACACGCAGGGTTAAGCAGGTTGCGGAGAGGATGGAAGCGCAGGGGTACTGGGAGAGGTGTCCTGTTTATCAGGGGGAGGAGTATCCAAAACCGGTCGGACTTTACTGGGGTTCTGAATGTATCTCAACTGCCCTTTGTATTGAGGCAATTGTCAAATCCTCTTTTTAATTAATCCGCCGGAGGGGGATTATCTTTTGATCTTTTTTCCGTTTTCTGATGAGGTTCTTAGGCAAATGGCTGCGCTTAAACGACAAGTACGCAATCTGCCTGCGCAGGCTGTTGCAGAACCCATGAAAAAAGAGAATATTTAAGAAAATATCCATTTATCTGTCTCTCAAATGGGCTTCTCAGGTGATTTATGGCTTTTAAACGCCAAGTCACGCAAAGTTTTTCGCAAAGTAACGCAAAGTAAAAAGCAATGTCATGAAAGAAATTACTCATTGCAACAGCCTGCTGCGGCGGACCGCAGAGTTCAATCCGTTGGCTAACGGACAGAGACCACAGAGAGAAATTCCGTATCCATTCACCCATTCACTGTTAACTGTTTGCTCTTTCCCTTTACCTTGCCCTTCCTTCGGCGATTGATAGTTCTTAACCACAGATTTTACCGAATGCGGGAAGAATTCCCCGGCAGGATTTTCGGATTCCACCGGGGGTAAATGAGCTTTTGTGCTGAAGATTTCTCAGGTGCAGGAGCAGGAGGATTCGATACAGTCATCCCAGCAAACTCCGCCGGAAACGGCTGAAAGTTCCAGCTCGGACAACTCTTCCTTCGGTTCGCTAAGCACAAGGTTCAGCTTTTTGGGAGTATCTACATGCACAACCACTTCAAGATCATCCGGCAACCGGAAATTGATTCTTTCCTGAATCACCGATTTGGGATCGGCAATCAGTTTTTCCCTGAATTCCGGAGACTCG
The DNA here is from genome assembly GCA_012517155.1 of Ignavibacteriales bacterium. GTDB lineage: Bacteria > Bacteroidota > Ignavibacteria > Ignavibacteriales > Ignavibacteriaceae > JAAYVN01. The sequence goes on from JAAYVN010000053.1 coordinate 3,513, forward strand.
GAAGCCATCTGCATCAACTTCTCAATGAATTTTTCCTTGGAAGCCATTTTTTTTCCTTTCACTTTAGTGAGAAACAGTAAAATTAAAAACCAGGCAGAGGAAAACCGGTGACGGTATCAGGTACAGCCGCAGGAGCCATCGTCGTAATCCCAGCAGACACCGCCGGAAACGGAAGAGAGTTCCATTTCTGACAATTCCTCCCGGGGTGAGGGGAGTACGATATGAATTTTATCCGGGCTGTCTTCAAGCACAACCACCTCCATATTTTCGGGTAATTTGAACTTGAGTTTTTCTTCCATCATGCTTTTCGGATTTGCCATAAAATTAGCTCTGAATTCGGGCGATTCTGCCGCTTTCACAGCTATTCTTTGCAGAAAATTTTCTTTTATTGCCATAACTTCTCCTTTATTGATTGATGAATTAATATGGGCTGGGTGTTGGTGTGTCGTCGTCCCAGCAACCCCCGCCGGAAACGGCTAAGAGTTCCGTTTCTGACAACTCTTCTTTGGGCAGGGGGAGTACGATATGAATTTTATCCGGGCTGTCCTCAAGCACAACTATTTCCATATTCTCCGGCAGTTTGAAGCGGAGTTTCTCCTCAATCATGCTTTTTGGATTTGCTATAAAATTAGCTCTGAATTCGGGTGATTCCCCAGCCTTATCAACTATTTCCTGTATGAATTTTTCTTTTGGTGTCATAACTTCTCCTTTATTGATTAATTAATTAATCCACTAAGACCGCCAGTGCCTCCCCCGCCATTGCTTGCTGTACAATCGTCCTGCCAGCATATACCGCCGGAAACTGCCTCCAGTTCTATTTCTGACAATTCCTCCCGGGGAGGCGACGGGAGGACGATATGAATTTTATCCGGGCTGTCCTCAAGCACAACTATTTCCATATTCTCCGGCAGTCTGAAGCGGAGTTTTTCTTCGATAATGTTCTTTGGATTTGCCCTGAACTCAGCTCTGAATTCAAGCGATTCCGCAGTCTTATCAATTATATCCTGCAGGAATTTATCTTTTTCTTCCATAATCTCTCCTTGTTGATTAATGAATAACCGATTTTTTTCATCTTCTTGTTTTTCAAACAACCATTTTTAATCCCTTTTGAAAAAACAAACGGTTCCGAATGTTAAATATAATAAATTTCCATTCAAGTTATTCAGTACCGGAAAAATATTTCCGGTCACGCTTGGAGCCTATCCGAATGTCTCGCAAAAATAACAGTCCACCATGCAGCTTCCCCCTGCGACCTTGCCGAGTTCTTCTGTGCTTAAATCGTGTTCCGGCGAAGGGAGGACTATAAAAATCTACTTTGGTGTCTCCTCGCGAACCTCGATTACATACTGCGCGGGAAGTTTGAAACCAAGCAGTTTTTCAACCGCAATTTTTGGATTTGCAATCAGCAGCGCCCTGAATTCCTTATATTCCTCCGCCGCTTCTACAACTTTCGCAACTATTTCATTTCTGTTTTTCATACCTTCTCCTTTTTAGTATTAACAACAATTACCTTGCCGGTCTGTATGCAAGGCAGTCAGCGAATAATTCCGGATGGTTTTCCGGTGAATAATGATAATGCTCCGGTTTGAGTCTTTCCGGGACCAAAGCCGGTTCCGCAAGCAGTTTTTTCCAGAGTGTTGCCGAAACGCCCCGGATATAGTCGCACCGTTCCGGTTCAACGCTCATGAGTTCCCCGTTCTTTCTGTAACTCTTTACCACGCACCCCCCTCTGCATACATATTCCAGAAAACACTCTCCGCATATCTTTAAATTTTCCGTGGTTCTTTCCCTCAGGTCCTTTATTCTCTCCCTGAAGAATTCAACTTTCCCTTCGCTGTTTATCCGTCCGCCGAAGAATGTATTCGCCGCAGGATCATCAAGCATCGAAACCTCGGGGCAGGGGGACAAATATCCTTCAGGAGTGACTGCGAAGCTGTTTTCCTCGTAATTGTTGCAGAAGAATGGTCGTCCCAGTCTGAGGGACATAGTAGAAAAGCCCAGAATCGGAATTCCTTTTCTGAGCGAATAATCCCATACGCGGATAAAAGTCTCTTTATATTCATCGTCCGTGAGGGTTTCCGTTTCAATAGTGTCCGATCGTCCGAACGGATAAAGCTTGTCAAGGTTGATGCTGGTAATTCCCGCTTCCCGGCAAGTGTCAACAAAGGCGATAAGGTTATCGCGGTTGTAACTTCCGACCGTTGCTCTCACGGCGCATTTCAGTCCGCGCGAGGTTAGTTCCCCGATATTGCTGAATGCCCTGTCAAACGAGCTTTTGCCGTCGAGGGAAGGGCGCATCCGGTCGTTAAATTCCTTTGTGCCGTCAATACTGAAGGCAAGTCCCGCCTTCTCTTCAGCAAACCACTCAAGCACATCCCGGTTGAAATTGCCGTTGGTGATTGACCGCAGACTGCAGTGCAGTCCTTTTTCGGCGCATTGTTTTTTTACCTCGTTCCAGATTTTTTTCAGCAGGGGAAAGGAAACGGTCGGCTCTCCACCGCCGTGGAAGAGGACCTCAACAGACATTATCTCCGGGGAAAGGTTACCGAGGAGGTGATCAATCCATATTTTTGCATGCGCAAAATCAAGCTGTTTTGGGGTGGATTCCCCGGCGGATGCATAGCAATAGATGCACCGGAGGTTGCATGAATTCGTGGGGTAAAATGTAATGTTGAGGGTGTTGATTTCCGGATACTTCTGCACAAGTTCCGGCTGATGGAGGATGCGGTTCCGCCTTAAAAACGAGAGGAGATCAAAAATGCCGGAATCAAGTTTATGCCGGACGACTATTTCATTGGTTGTTTGTTCCCCGTCGAAATCATTCAGAAACCGGCGCATTCCATCGCTCAGTTCCATGAAGGATATTACGGGGACGAAACGGTTTAGGTATGCATAATCTTTTCCGTCTTCCCGGAAATATTTTATGTTCCTGTTAAGCAGAAGCTTTTCAGCGTTGAGGGAAAAAAGTTCCTGTATTGGTATACTCATTTATCTTTTACGGCAATTATTAATCGTGAATAAAACATATTTTCTTTAATCAGACCTGAAACAGGTCAGGTATCCATCCCTTTCCTGCCAAAGCCCGCCCACAGATAAACCTTGGCGAAATTTTCCCTTCCCGCTCCCGGCGTGAACTTGAGATGATGCAGCGCCTGGGCATAGAATTCAGGGGGATAAGGGGCGCTCATTAATTCCGGCACGCCGGCGGTTGCAACCTTGCGCGGGAAATTCAAAATTTCATTCATCATATTCCCGCTGCAGTAATTCTCCTTCACCAGCAGTGCGAGGACCTCCTGCCATCGTTTCTCGTATGCCGGCTGTCTTTTTTTATTGTAGTAGCACTCCACCCCCCATTTCACAATCACGCCGCGAAGGACGTCCAGTGAGAGGGCGAAATGGTCGAAGAACATTCCGTACTTTTCCACAATTTCCTTTACTTCCGCTGCCATGCCGGAAGGGGGAAAGAGATCGCCGGCAATGCTGAGAAGTTTTTCACCGGTAAATCTTTTCAGGCAGACTCTCACCGGGGAATCCGGTCTGGAGAGCATTATACCGGTTTGAAAAAGCGAATACTCCGGAAATATCTTTTCCGAAGTTTCCCGCATGAAGGCAGCCGTATCCGCATTTAACGGGGAGCCGGAAAGTTTTCCGATTCCTTCATTAAATACATTCAGCCGGTTAAAAAGTTGGTTCTTGTTTTCCGGATGGTCCTGAATAAATCCCTTTTCAATTCCCAGAAAGAGGGACGGGGTGGTGTTGCCGGCGAGCAGGGAATCGAAATCGAATTCAAGGCAGATCACTTCAGGCACAATCCCCCCGGCGTCCGGAACATCTTTCCACCGGGAGGTGCAGGCTTCCAGCCTTTTCCAGGCGGGGTCTTCATCCGCCAGTTTCTTTAATCCGGGAAACGTGAACGACGAATTGAAATTAAACGGAGCGGGTCTGGTCACTGATCCCGAAACCGCGAGATCGGCTTTTCCTTCTTCGCTCGCCAGTTTTTTTTCGTACCCGAAGACGGAGTAGGAAAAAGTATCGGGGAGAAACTCCAGGCTATTCAGCATCACCAGCTTGTTTTTTTCGGAGATTATTTCCGGGGAAATATGCTTAAGTGAGAATCCGAGATATTTGCCGAACGTGTCCATTTATTTTCTCAATATGAAAGATTAATTACTCTTTAATTAGCTTCTGATAGAGTCCGGGGACATTTTTAAGTTCATCATGAGTGCCGCGCTGTACAACCTTTCCGCCGTCCAGCACTATTATTTCGTCGCAGTCCCGTATGGTGCTGAGTCTGTGAGCAATAATAATGCACGTGCACCCCCGTTTTCTGATATTATCGTCAATGGTTTTCTCGGTTTTTGCATCCAGCGCGCTGGTTGCCTCGTCCAGTATAAGTATGGAGGGACGGTTTACCAAAGCCCTGGCAATATCGATTCTTTGTCTCTGTCCGCCTGAGAAATTCTTTCCCCCTTCGGAAACTTTTGAATCGTATCCCCCCGGGCGGGAGGTAATATCATCGTGCATATCTGCATCTTTTCCCGCCTGGATAATTTCCCCCTCGGGAATATCGGTATCCCAGAAGGTAATATTATCCCTTATCGTCCCCTCGAACAGGAAGATATCCTGATCAACCAGGGAAATTGAATGCTGCATGACAATCGGTGGAATGTTTTCCCGTTTCATTCCGTCAAAAAGAATCTCACCGCTCCATGGCTTGTAAAGCCCGCCGACGAGTTTTGAAATGGTTGACTTGCCGCTCCCTGTTTTGCCGACGATTGCCACTCTTGAGCCGGGTTTCATTGTCAGGGAGAAATCGGAGATTAGCGGTCGCTCCAGTCTTTCATATCCGAAAGTCACGTTCCTGAGTTCCAGATAGCCGTCCAGTTTTATTTTACCGTCGGAGGTTCTTGAATCATCGCTGTAAACATTTACCGGGTCTGCCGGATAGTTATGCACGTCATCAAGTCTTTTAAGATTGCCTTCGATAATCTGCATAGTGCTGCCGAGATTTACGAGCATGCTGACCGGCATCATAAGACTAACCGCAAGGCTCTGAACCGCAACCAGTATGCCCACCGTCATTTCCCCCTGCATTATTCTGACCGCCCCGGCTATCAGGATGATTACGGAGAGAAGGGAATTGAGAAACACCGGAACGAGGTTGAGGAACTGGGTAAGGAATACAAGTTTCTGCTGAGAGTTGATAACCCTTGAGTGAAGCCCTGTCCATCTGGAGAAGAATTCGCTTTCCGAAGCCCGTGCTTTTATCGACTCAATCATCTGCAAACCCGCGGTGGAGAAGGCATAGAGCATTCCCCGCTCCTGCATGGAAATCTGATTCTCGTCCCTGCGCCTTGCGGAGAAATATTTCAGGGCAAAAAAGTTCAGAGTGGAAAAAAACACGGTAATAAGCGCCAGGGTAATATCGTAATAAGCCATCAGCAGGAGATAAAAAACAATCATCAGCAGGCTGAGGAGGGTATTGGCAAGCTGCCCGGTGAGCATTTCCGCTGTGCCGTCGTTGATTATCAGTCTTTGCCCCAGCTCGTTCGGAGACCGCTGGGTGTAGAACTCGGCGGGGAGTTTAAGCAGGTGACTGAAGAATTTTCCCGAAGTCCCTGCAGAGATTCCAATTTTCAGCTTGAGCAGGAAATTCTGCTGGATGAAAGTGAATATACCTTTCACCGCGGCGGCAAGGAGAAGCCCTCCCAGCAAGGGGATTATCCAGTTAGTGGTTTCCTTTATCCACACCTCGTCTATGTACATTTTTGAAATGACCGGGACGATGATATTCGGAATAATAAGTGCGGCACCGGTAAGCAGGAGAAAAAGCAGCGGGGAAAGGAAGGGGAGGAGCCGCTTTTTAAGCGATGAGTAGAAAGTGTTCTTTACACCCCCTTTAACGAAATCCGGTCCGGGGGAGAAGGTCATCACCACACCGGTGAATGATCTGTCGAATTCGGCAAGGGGGACTTTCCGCTTTCCGGAGGCGGGATCGTTTACATATATGAACTCGTCCGAAAATCCCTCTACAACTATAAAATGATAGAACCTCCAGAAGACAATGAGCGGGAGCTGCATTTTTTTAAGATCCTCAGGTTCCTTGCTGTAGGCTTTCACCTCCAGCCCGTGTTTTCTTGCTGCCCGGGCTATGTTGCTTGCCTTGCTTCCGTTCCTCGAAATTCCGCAGTCCAGCCGGAGTGCCTCAAGCGGTATGAACTTACCGAAATAGGCAAGCACCATTGCAAGCGAGGCGGCACCGCACTCGGCTGCTTCCATCTGCAGGATTGTGGGGGTATTTATTCTCTTTCTTTTCAAGTTCGCCTGTTATTTGTCAAATATAAAGCTTAAAATAGTCTTGCTTTCCGTGATTATCTTCAGTGTGCAGTAGCTTGTCCTTATGAAATCAATGGATGCCCCCCTGGCGGAAGTCCATTTCAGTTTTCCCGATTCATACACGGGGGTTATCAGTATCTCGAAATAGTCATCCTTCGAAATATCGGACAGCAGCTGGTTTTCGCGCACAAGCATTTTCTTTCTTTCCGGGGAGACCGGGTAGTTTGCAATTTTTGTGAGCGTCCCCGTCAGATAGCCGAATTCCTTTGCATCAATATTATGGGGGGAGATAAGGACCTTATTCCCCGTCCTTACGGAGTTTACCTGCTTTGCCGATAAAAATCCGGTGATGGTGAATTTGTTTTTCAGCGAGTCAGCCAGATCCTCATTGCCGGAAACCTCGACGGAGAGGAGCTTGTCTCCGATGCGTACAAAATCACCTTCCGAAACATTTATCTCGAAGACCGTGCCGCAGGCAGGGGAAAGAATTGCGGAGCTGGTTGGAGAGGAGACCGGTCCGGAGGTTTTTGTGCTGAGGGAAGCGAGCTCATCCGCAGTCAGAAGATCCGCAAGGAAATCCCCCTTCTTTACCGGAGCGCCCGGAAATACCGAGAGATTTTTTATGAAACCCTCCCTGAGTGCGGGGATGCCGGTAACCGTGCCCTGCCTTACAATCAGTCCGCGGCACCCGGTCTCCCGGCTGATATTGCTGAAGCCCAGCCAGAAAAAGAGGGTGAAGGAAATCAGAATAAAAAGGAGGAGGAGTATCCAGCTTCTTATTGTTATTATCTGGACCGCTCCGTCTGTCTCTTCCGGTTTCGTGAAGCGCTCCATTGCCTTGTCTCTGAAAAGTTTTTTATTAAACATAAGTCAAAAAATATTTAAACATCTGCCCTGCGGGCATGAAATAAATTTATGCGGTTTCATTCAGCTGTCTTTTAACCAGCTCCGTGAAGAAACCGTTTTTACTGTACAATTCCTCGTAGTTCCCCGATTCCACAATTTTTCCCTTCTCCATCACGTATATCATATCGGCATCCTTAATTGTGCTCAGTCTGTGCGCAACGATAATTCTTGTTGCCTGTATATGCGAAAAATAATCAGCAAGAACTTTCTGGGATTCATTATCAAGAGCGCTGGTTGCCTCGTCAAGGAAAAGGACTGATGGCTTGTTTATGACCGCCCTGGTAATAAGTATTTTCTGGCGCTGCCCTCCGGAAAGTGTGCTGAGTCCTTCGCTTACCGGGGTGAAGAGTCCCATCGGCATGGTTTTCAGATCCTCATCAAGTCCGGTAACTTTACAAACCTCATTCACATACTCGACCGGATAATTCGTAACTCCTGCGATATTAGTATAAATATTGCCGGGCATCAGCCGGGTGTTCTGCATTACCGTACCGATTTTCCGCCTAAGGCTCCCCGCATCAATAGAGTCGATATTCAGATTGTCATAATAGATCGATCCCAGTTCCGGGGTTTCAAAACCCAGGAGCATTCTCAGCAGGGTGGTTTTTCCCGAGCCTGAAGCCCCCACCACCGCAACAAACTCCCCGGGATTAACGGTCATGGAAATATCGGAAAGAATATATTCCCCCTCTTTATCATACTTGAAGAAGAGGTGGTCAATCCCGATTTTCCCTTTCAGTGCGGATATGCTTTCCTTCTTAACCGAGTATTCGGGAAGTTCATTGAGTATTTCCTTTGCGTTTTCAAACAGTGGGAGCGCCATGAAAAGATTTACCGCCACGTTGCTCATCTGCATGACGGACAACATAAATACGTTGAATGCCGTCAGGAAGGAGAGGAGTGTGCCGGCGGAGAATGCGATATATCTTTCAGAGGTAAAAAGAAAATATATGAAAATGGTGGCGAGCACCGGGAAAACGGAATTCAGCACTACTATTGCACTGGAATGTTTTTTCATGCTCAGATTTTCACGCTGCTGGACCACGTACTTATCCGCCCAGAGTTTGAATGCCTGGTTCTCAACTCCTGCAATCCTTATCTTCGAAATGCTGTTCAGCAGCTGGTTGACCAGACTTGAGATCTTGTTCTCCTGTTTTATTACCCGGTAGTTTACTTTCCTGACCTTGTTTCCGAAATAAATTACCGTCCGGATAAAAAGCGCAAAGAGAAGCGCAGACAATATCCCGAGCAGCCAGTCATAATAAAACAATATGAAAAGATTCGAGACCAGGAAGAGATTGTAAACAATTGTATTTATGATTGTGAGGGATAGCATCTGCTTGAGCATTGCAATACTGTTGGCTTTGGAGGCAAGCTCCCCCGATGAGAATTTCTTAAAGAAAGAAACGGGAAGGTTGATCAGCCTGTCCCATACAGCCGACTGGACAACCAGGTCGGTTTTCGCATCCAGCCGCTGAAAACTCAGCCCCCTGATCACCTGCGCAATCATGAATGCAAAACTGGCGAACAGCAGGGAAATTCCAAGCCCGGTGAGTTTTGAATAATCATTTGCCGGTATAGCGGAATCAAGAATAACCCCGGTAACCAGGGGGACGAAGAGACTGAGCAGACCGCCGATGGTTCCCGCGCCTAGCAGGAAAAGCACTTCCTTCCTTGCCGAGGAGAGTATGAACGTGAAAAGTTCTTTTGCTGTGATCTGCCTGTTCGGGAAAGGACGGTAAAAAGTGAATGCATTTTCTCCGATCCTTTCTGCCAGTTCCGGAGTCAGTCCGGCATCAATATTTTCAGCCGGTATAATAATCCTGTATCTCCCGAATGCATTGGGAATAAGCACAGCCGGATTTTTTGTATCCTCAGTATAAGAAATGAAAGCGCTTGAGTCGGTCTTTGCCCAGTTTTCCTGGAGTTTCAGATGCCTTAACGCAAATTTGGAAAAAGCCGCAATCTGTTCCGGTCCCGCAGAGTTTCCTTCCTTGTCTTCGGGGGGTTCGGAGATGGGGATGTTCAGGTGACGGGCAAGGATCTTTGCCGCCCGGAAAATTTTATTTCCCGATTCCGCTTCCTTTTTCCGGAAAGCATCCGGCTGCAGAACACTTTCAATACTCTTTTCCGCCTGCCTGCTGATCTCCTTGCGCCGGTCGAGTTTTACTTTGTTCCGGACGAAGTTATCAACCAGCTGCATTCTTATATTGAGTTCTTCAAGTTCAAGGAGTTTCAGGTGATAAGTCTCGAGGAAGTACCAGAACCCGTCTTTCTGTATCAGAGTGTGAGTGGCAAGAGGTGCGGTTTCAAAATCCTTTGCAGATAATATCCACGCATTGTCGGTCAGGGGAAAGAAGATGCTTTTTTCAAATTCCAGCAATTCCGAATCAAGCAGGGAAACGGAGCCTGATTCAACCTCCATCCACAGCACTCCTTTTTTTGCGCGGACTTTCTGATTCTGCTTTACAATAACCGTCTGGGGTTTATTAATCCCTTCATCCGCCGGAGCGGAAACGGCAAGATCATATCGGAGGCTGTGGTCCCTTGCCACACCGGAGGTAATATTTAATATCCACTGATCGGTAAGATATGCAAGCTCATCAAGCCCCGTTAAAGAATCGGTCAGGGATTTACGGGAGACGTTTAAGATGAGAGTATCCGTATCTCCGGAAGCAAGGAAGCAGCGGTGTGATAATGAGGAGTCAAGGTCCATACCGAACAGGATGCTGCCTGAAGGGGCAGAGAAGAGGTAAGTCCTGGCTCCTTTTATCCAGCCCTCTTCCCGTTTTACGGAGAAGACATCAACGTTTCCCGATTTAATCAGCCAGATATTATCCCTGCCTTCCAGCAGGAGGGGATTATTATTCCCGGCTTTAAGGGGGGTGCCTTTGTGGTTGAAATATTCAGTAACTGATTGCAAGCTCGTCGTCCGATAAATTATTTATAAATGATTAATGATAATGCAACTGTCCACTTAAAAATTTTATTTATGGTTTTAAATATAAATATTCGGGATATAAAATCACCACTAAAAAATTCCCGTGCATTCATTAAAAGAAAATCCCGGATACAGGCATACTCCCCGTACAATCTTTTCCCCTCCTACTTTTGACTTTCGACACATTCATCCATTCAATGCCTTCCTGCCTTCATGATATGTGATTTCCTCTGCACCCCGGATTGGCTTTTGTACTTGCAAATTATTTTGCTAATTTTCACCCGTGATTATAATCGGTTATTTTATACCACCGGATCATATAACCCGGTTCTTTAATCTCGCCGGGGGTGCTGTTGAATCCGGATGCTCTTTGATATCTTTCCCTGCATTTATTAAGTGTGGAAAAGAGATTTTCCAATGAAAGGATAAAATCATGAAAAAAATATTTTTTATAACCCTCGTTACCGCATGTCTGCTGTTATCGGCGGGCTGCAATAATCAGCAGGTTCAGGGGCAGCCCGAGATTGTCCGGGACACTAAAGCTAAAATCACGGATAATTATCTTGGAAGTGAATTCAAGGGGAATTTTATCTGGGGGGGTGCAATGAATCTCGCCTGGAATGAGCTGAATGAAAATATCCTGAAGGAAAAACTGAAACTCGACACGGATGACGAAGTTGCCCTGAGGATGGCAGAAATTCTTAACAATCCGGTATTTACCAAAAATGACCTGGATGAGAAAAGTTATTATGTTAAAAGCGGATATGGTCAGGAAACGGTGGATATCATAAACCGGGAATCGCGAAAGAAATTTCCCTCAAAAAGTTTTGCGGACCTGAAACTGGACCTGTCCCCGGCAGATATTATTTCCTACGCCTACTTTCTGAAGGAAGTGGAGTATCAAACCGAGTTTGAAAAAAAGGATGTTTCCTTTGAGGGGGAAAATGTAAAAGGTTTTTATGCTAAAGTCAAAGGGGAACTGGACAATCTGAAAATCCTTAAATATGAGAGCGATGATAAGTTTATTGTAAGTTTGCAGCTCAGGGATGAAAGTGATCAGCTGATTCTGGCAAAGGGATATGATATGGAGAAGCCGCAAAATGTGGTGGATGAAATCAACGGGAACGGCGGTAGTGATTTTATAAAAATCGGCGAACATGATCGTTTTGAGGCTCCCAAACTGCACCTGGATTACCATAGGGATTATGTGGAACTGATTGGCAGGTATCTGGCAAACAAAGGATTTGAATCTTATTTTATCGGACAGATGTTTGAAAATATCAAGTTCGATATGGATGAAAAAGGAGCCAGGGTGGAAAACGAGGCGGTGATTGTGCTTCCCAAATCTGTCTCGATTGATAAGGATAAACCAAAGAACCTGATTCTTGACAAGCCCTACTGGGTGGTCATGAAAAGAAAGGATTCAAAAAATCCTTACTTTATCCTCGGGGTAAAGAATACAGAACTGATGGAAAAAGTTAAATAAATCAATACTTCCGCGGACCGGCAATTTTGCCTGTAGCCCATGGATAAAGGGGATGCGCGATGTCCGTTATCTGAAGAAAGGCGTGTTACCGGCTGACTTCCATAAAATATAAAACCCCTCCTCCTACCGTATCGGCTTTGTAAAATATAAAATTGCATTCCCCCTCCCTTTTTGTAAAGGGAGGGACGGGGAGGGTTAAAAACGTTACAAACGACTTACTTTGCTTCCTTGACGATGCAGAGTTTCCACTCGGTGCCGTAATAGTTCAATGTGGACCACCACACAGTCTTCGTTACCACCTTGGATTTTGAATTATCAAAGAAAGAGTAATTAGTATTTCCCTTTTCACCCTGAGCAACTTTGTGAGCCGCACTGATAAGTTCCGGAAACTGCTGATAAAGAGTATCCGTAAATGTGTTCCTTCCTATCTGGGTGGTATCGGAATCCCATAGCATGGTTCCGTCTTTCTGCATGACAAATATATCGTCGATGTCGGACTTGATTACCGGTCTGAGGATTTTGTTAAAGAAGATCTCTGGTTTTACAAGCATGCTGTAAGAACCTCCCAGAGCGCTGTCGAAGTAGAAAGGGACTTCCATATCGCATGCGTAAAATCCTTCCACACTCATAAAAAGGAGACTCAATACCGGTTTTTTTGTCTGCCACATTTGAATTACGTGCGCCTGGGCTGATATATCGGCGCCCTCATGATTTTGGTATGCTGCAGGCTCAATATACTGCATTATGCCGAGGGGTGTTACAAACGCACAGTCAACCACTTCGGGAAAGTCCAGACACCATTTGGTGAACATGGTGCGGATTTTTGTTTCGTTGATTGTTTTTTCTTTTGCAGTGGAATCTGCAAAAGTGGCAAGAGAGTTAAACATTTTGTTTACAACGGTGTTAACCGAATCGCTTAGCTGTCTTAACAGTTCCTGTTCAGGTTGTGAAACGGTCTCCACGGTATTATCGGAGCAGGAGAAGAATGACAGGGCGGTTATAATCAGCAAAGTTCTGAATTTTTTCATTTGTGGTTACTCAGGTTTACATTTTTTTTTCTTACTAACAGGTAAAATTACCTCTTTTTAAGAATTTATCAAAATACCGGGACGAAACCAATAAGACTTCTTTTCTCACATGTCTTTAAAGTTTAAAGCCATGGGTGCATTGTCCGGCTTCGTCGGAAACACCCACTGAGCTCACAGAGAAAAACTATATAAGATTGTTTTACAATAAATGACTGCGCCGCCAGATGATTACTTAATGACACCTCTACACCTCAACATCTCACCGAATAAACAAATCAACTTTTCACCTATCCACGCAGACATTACTTAATAAACCCTAATAGTTGTTCATCATTTGTATTGATTCGGGCTCTTTTTTGCGATCGGTTATCTTGGGTCCGTTGTTCAGTCTGTAGGAAAAACCTAAAGATATCTGCTGCTGGTTCGGCTCGAATTTGTTCTCCATTGAGTATCCCGCTCCGCTGGTTGTGCTGGTGAAGCGCATCGACTTTAATATATCGCTTACCCTGAGGGTTACAGATGCCTTTTTGTCCAGGAAATCATATTTCAACGCCATGTCCATGAAGTAAAATTCGTTCCTCTTGCCCTGCGGAAATACCATTGCCGGACGGTAGAGCGCGAACACCTGCATTGACAAATCCTCCATCAGTATGAAGTTGGAATTGATCCTTCCGTTCCAGAGGTAATCGTTTCTGTCTATATTCAATCCCGGCAGCTCGGAGGTGAGTATTTGTTTATAGTAGGAAAGTGTTGCCCCAAGTGTCCACCATTGGAATACGGGAGCCTGATATGTGAGATCAATTCCGAAGTTCCGGCTTTTGGCACCGTTCACGAATGTTGTGTTGATTACGCCGTCATTTCCCAGAAATGTGTACTGCGTGATTACATCCGCTGTGTATCTGTAAAAGAGTACAGGGGTGATTGACTGCTTGCCGAGGAACTTTGTGATTGTGAGTTCCAGTGCGTTTGTGTACTCGGGCGTAAGGGTTATTGATCCGTATCGCGCATTGAGGGGATCAATATTGTTTTTCCAGGGGTTCAGCATCCATACGCTTGGTCTGTTGATCCTTCTTCCGTATGTCAGCTGAATCTGGTCGGTCTCATTGAATTTATATCCTGCGGCAAGGCTGGGGAAAACATCCGTGTAGTTCTGTTCATTTGTTATTTTACCACCGACAAGTTCGGTTTCCGCGCCGGTATATTCGCTTCTGATGCCTGCCTGATAGTTGAATGCATCGAATATTCCGGAATACATTGCGTATGCCGAGTAGATGTTTTCAGTGTGCCTGAACCGGTCTTGCGAGTTCGGCTCCACTATCCACTGTCCCGGAATAATTGCATTTGTCAGTGTGAGGAAGTCGGAGTTGTAATTCCGGATTATCCCCTTTATACCGGCTTCGAATTTGTCTCCCTTTTCAAACGGGCGGATATAGTCCGTCTGTGCGGTGTAGGTATTGATAAGGTTGTTCATGTTGTTTTCCCGTGATCCATCCGGGAATTGTGAAATGGTATTACTGCCGGTGACCGGGATGAATCCATAGAGTGCGTGAGCATTCATTTCAAAGCGGGAGTAATAAAGGTCCATGGTTAACTCGTGCCCCTTTTGTTCAAATTGCCGTTTTGAATTGAATACAACATCCATGCTTTCAAAGGGCTGGGTGGCTTGCAGTGTGCGGCTGTAGGAGCTGTTGACCGCGCTGTTCTGATAGTTGTTGAAATTCATATTCCAGCCAATATCCGGAGAGTTGTAACGGTAGTTTGTATAAAGTGTAAAGAAGTATTCGGGGGAGGGGATAAGATCGAATCCTGCTTTTACGTTGTTCATTTTGAATTTCTCATAGATCATGCCCTCCTGAATGTAGTGGGAGGATGATCCGGAAGATTGTGTTGTGCGGGTTACCTGATTGGTCACCTTGTTGATTACGCTCATGAAGTCGTAATTCGCGAAGAGGTTGAAAATGCCCGGGTTGTAGTTGAAGTTAAGCGACGAGTTGTAACGGTCACCGGTTCCGCCGCTTACTGTCATCATGCCGTTAACTCCCTGTTCGCTTTTCTTTTTAAGGTTTATGTTGATAATCCCCGTTATTCCTTCTGCTTCGTACTTGGCGGAAGGATTGGTTATGATTTCGATATTTTCTATTGCGCTGGAAGGGATTTGCTGCAGCACGTTGTTGTTATTATCCCCTGCAACGCTGGATGGTTTCCCGTCTATTAAAATTTTTACGTTCGCTTCTCCGCGGAGGGATACATTCCCTTGTGCATCGACTTCAACTGTGGGGGACATTTTGAGTACGTCCACCGCACTGCCGCTTGAGGAGAGGATATTCTTATCCACGTCTATTATTTGTTTTCCTGCTTCGAAACGGACGGTCGGTTTTTCGCCGGTTACGGAGACTTCTTCCATTTCGACGGGCATGGGCTCAAGTTGTATTTTACGCACATCAAATTCGGTTCTCTCTTCCGTCAGGGTAATTGATTTCAGGACTTTGGTCTGATACCCGACGAACCGGACCCGGACTGTGTAATTGGAGAGCTGGAGGGACTGGAATTCAAAACTGCCGTTTTTGTCCGTGCTTGTTCCGTTTATATATTCCTCATTCTCATCGCGGAGGAGGAGAATGGTTGCCCCGGTTAGCGGCGCTCCGGTGGACTGGTCTATTATCACTCCTTTGATCGTACCGGTTTTTACCGGTGCACTGAAGATCAGGGAGCAGAGTAAAAGCGTTATCAGGATGGTTAAGAAAACGTCCGTGATTTTAAGTGTCGCTGTTTTCGGTTTCATATTGTTTACCTTTCAAAAAATACTGTGCAAAAATAGTTCCTGCAGGTAAAGCATGTACGGAGTTTTGGATGAGCGGATTTTTCAAGGGACGGGCGTTTCTATTTCCCCTCAACCGGATATAAGAAAATGGTGAGTTTTGGTTTTGATTTGGTTTCTTTAATTGCGCTGCCTGAAGGTAGTGGCAATTACTGTTTACTTACGAAAAAATGACTTATATTACTCCGCCGCCTAATGCAAGAGCGATGATTATTAACAGTATGGCAACCAATGTCTGTATGAATTTCAGTGTGATCTTCTTTAACAACATGTTTCCGGCTACCGCTCCGGTTATTGCCGCTGAAGTGGCAATAACCACCACCCATATATTGTCTGCTAATCCGGAACTCAGGAATTTTGACGCATACACACTAAGCCTTGTGAAGTCTATGAAACATGCAACCACCACCCCCGTGGCTATGAAGGCTTCTTTGGTTAATCCCGCTTTGATTAAAAACGCACTTCGTAATGCTCCCTGATGGCCAGACAGACCTCCGAAAAATCCGCTGAGTAATCCTCCGAGTATCAGCTTGTTTCTTCCGAATTCGAGTTTGTTAAGATACGGCAGCAAATCCATCGCCGCGAAGATTATCAGCAGTATTGCGATCATCAGCTTTACGGGATAAATGTGCATTTCTTTGCCAAAGAGTAAATATGTGTGGATGGGGCTCATCCCGGACACGCTTATCAATAACGCTGAACCGATGAATGCAGCCACGATTGCCGTGAGACCGAAGCGAAGGAGTACCCCTTTGTCCGCCTTTTTACCGACAAGAATTAATTTGAAGAGATTGTTGAAAAAGTGCACAACTCCGGTCAGCGCTATCGCCAAATCAACCGGGAAAAAGAGGATAAATACAGGGGAGAGGATTGTGCCTAGTCCGAAACCCGAAAAGAATGTCAGTATTGAGGCAAAAAAAGCGGTTAGGGCAATTAATAATATTTCCATTCATGCGGCAAAGCCGGTATTATTTCAACCGGCTTTTTATGTTCATAGTATATGCGGTCTTGAATAAAGTAGCATCGTTCGATGTGAACTCCAGCAATTTGAATCCCTGCCCTTTGAGATTCTGATTAACCACCGCGATCCTTTCAATCGGATCGGGATGGGTTGACAGGAAGGTTGCAATTTTTCCGCTATTCGATGATACCGTTCCGTCACTCTTCATCTTCTCGAAGAAGAATTTTACGCCGCCGGGATAATATTTTGTCGTCTTGAGATATTCAACGGACAGACGATCTGCCTGGTCTTCATCGCTCCTGCTGTTCGCGAGGAATGCAAGTCCGACAAATAAATTGGTTGCAATTTCCGCAAGTGCGGATGGGTTCTGTCCGAGCACCAGACTTAATAGGAGTGAAACTCCGTAATTTGCGGAGAGCCGTTTTGTTGCATGCCTGCTTTCGATATGGGCAACTTCATGGGCGAGTACTCCAGCAAGCGCGGCTTCGGAGTCGAGGTATTTTAATAAACCCGTATATACGAATACCGGTCCGCCGGGAAGGGCGAATGCATTCATTACATCGTCCCTTCTGATTATCTCTATCCGGTATTTATAAACATTCCGTTTTTTGACCTGCGGCGAGGCAAGTATCGGATTGAAGATATTTTCCTGAATATATTTTTTTAGTGCTGCGTCACCGCTGTTAACCGGGTACTCCTTGGGATTGGCAAGTATCTGCTGTACGAGATCGTCCCCCAACGCCACTTCGTCCTTGTCGCTAAAAAGATTTATGCCGGTTGAACAGCCGTAAATCAGTGCCGCAAACAAGATCAGCAAAAGTCCGTTAAGATAAATTCTCCGTTTAAGCATACCCGCCTCCTGAAATTTTATTTATGGGAGTTTGTTTTTAATGTTAACCAGGTATTCGTTCCTGTAGATATCCGAATTGTTAGATGTGTAAGAAATAACCGGGATACCAAAGGCTTTCATTCTGTTATCCGCATCTTTTATCCTGTCTATCGGATCAGGATGTGTTGAAAGAAATGTTGCAATCGAATTGCTCTGGGAGGAGACCAATCCATCATCGCGCATTTTCTCGAAGAAGAACTTAACCGCTCCCGGATAGTATCTTGTATTCCTTAAATAAGTTACGGAGTATTCATCCGCTTCGTTCTCATCACTTCTGCTGTTGGCCAGAAACCCAATACCCACAAACAGATTAGCAGCTATCTGTGCGAGTTCTGAGGGATTCTGTCCCAGGAGGAGACTAATGAGTATGGAAACCCCGTAATATGCGGTCATTCTGTTTGTTGCGTGCCGTCTTTCGCAGTGTGCAATTTCATGTGCTATTATTCCCGCTAATGCCGCCTCGGAGTCGAGGTATTTCAGCAGTCCGGTGTAAACATATACAGGACCGCCTGGAAGGGCGAAAGCATTGTACACATCATCTTTATGAACTATTTCAAGTTTATACTGGAATACGCTTTTCTTCTTGACATCCGGCGATGCAAGAATGTGGTTAAAAATCCTCTGGGTGATATATGCTTTTATTGAGGGATCCCCGTTGAATATGGGATACTCGGCAACATTTCCTGCCATCTCCTGTTCTACCTGAAGGCCGAGCTGGACATCATCAGAATCAGAGAAGAGGTTTATTGCCCCGGTTTCCGGATCACAGGCATAAAATGTGAACACCATGGTTATACCGAATAACAGCGCGAATATCTTTTTTTTCATTTTACCACCTTTTTTTATTTTTAATAATTTCCTGATATATAGTACCAGACGGTTTCGAGCAATTCCTCAACACCATAGCCTGAAGCGGAGCTGAACAGGACTACCGGCGCGTCTGTGTTTCTTATCTTTTTCTTTTTGAATTTTTTTAACTCTTTTTCATCCAGGAGATCAGCTTTGGATAAACCAATGATTGCAGGCTTCTCTGCCAGCAGGGGAGAATATTGCTTCAATTCGTTTATTAGTATTTTGTAATCCTTCTGAATGTTTTCTGACGTAACGTCAATCAGAAAAAGCAGGATTTTCGTCCGCTCTATATGCCTCAGGAATTGAAGTCCAAGTCCCTTGCCTTCCGATGCTCCTTCGATTATTCCGGGGATATCCGCAACGGTGAACGAGTTGTAGTTTTTATACCGCACTATTCCGAGGTTCGGCTCCAGTGTGGTGAACGGGTAATCAGCGATTTTTGGCTTTGCCTCGCTGATTGCGGAAATCAGGGTTGATTTGCCTGCATTTGGAAAGCCAACAAGCCCCAGATCCGCTATAAGTTTTAACTCGAGAATGACTTTAATCTGTTCCCCGCTTTTTCCTTTTTCGGCGAAACGCGGAGTTTGATTGGTCGGAGTTGCAAAGTTGGAATTTCCCTTCCCTCCTTTTCCCCCTTTTACAAGCAGGTGTTGTTTGCCCGGGGTATCCGCATCAATTATTACCTCTTCTGTTTCAGCATTTTTTATCAGTGTCCCCGGGGGTACTCTGATAATTATGTTTTCTCCTCCCTTGCCGTCTTTCAGGGATGAGCCACCCGGTTTTCCGTCCTGTGCAAAGTAATCTTTTTTGTATCTGAAATCAAGCAGCGTATGAAGATTCGGATCTGCAACGATAAACACATCCCCTCCCTTACCGCCGTTTCCGCCTGCGGGTCCCCCTTTCGGGATATACTTTTCCCGTCTGAACGCTACCGCTCCGTCGCCTCCTCTGCCTCCTCTTATTAATATTTCCGCATAGTCAATAAACATATTCGTCCTTATTGATTAAAATAACTTTCAAGTTTTTCCTTTATTAACAGGATGTTTTTATCGTCCGGTTTAAGATTTTTGAGGAACGGGACTTCCTCAAGTTTTTTTACCGCATCTTCAAATGTACCGGCATCGCCAAGTATTTCCATTGTGTTAATGAAATCCAGCGGATCCTCACTGAAGCATTCGGACATGATGCGGTCACTCTCTTTTTCCGAGAAATATTCAGTAAGGGTTTTACGTCCCTCTTTAAAAACGTTTATGGAAGATGGTTCATTGCTTATTGGATAAACATCTTTTAGATTCTCAGCAATTTCCATCATGGTAACGTCGAATTCCTCTTCCAGTTTTTTCTGGGCTTCTGCTTCGGGACTTAACGGTTTTTCCTCATTACCCTCTTCCTGAGTTGATTCCTGCTCCGGCTGTGGAGTGTCTTGCATTGCCGGTTCTTCCGGTTCGGATGCAAACTCCTCAGTTTCCGGAACGATCTCTTTATCTGGCGGGGTTCCGATTATTTCACTTTGGGCAATCTCTTCCATAACAGGAGTTTCGGGTTTGTTGTTCAATACACCGAAAAGCGTATCCTCGCCGAACATGTATTCTTCCGGACCCGGTTCTTCGGGCTTAGCCGGTGTTTCTTCTTCTGCATCTGAAATTCCGGGCTTAAGGTATTCATCGGTTGCCGGTTCTTCGGGAGCGTATTCCGTTGTTCCGCTATCCCCGATTATTTTTTCGGGTTTTACTGTTACCGGTTTTACCGGTTCACGGAATATTATCTCTTCAATCATGGACAAACTGCACAAGCCGTTTGTTTCCTCTCCTAATTCAAGTGTTAGGTTTGTGAGAAATAGCGGATCCTCTTTTTCTTTGAGGTAAATCCTCACAGCGGAAAGCGGGATGGTTGTGTCATCGGCGGGATTTAAGTATTCCGCAATTTGTTTCAACTCCCTTTTTATCACTTCCCGCGGCTTTGCTTTCATCAGCTTGTCTTGGAGATTTTGCATTAACTCGGTGAATTCATCTTTAGTGAATTCCGCAAGATTTTTCTTGTCAAAAAAGTTTAGAAGTATCTCTTTAATATATGGATAGAAATGGATGTAATTCAGACATATTTTTATCTCCTCCACCGTTTTAACGAACTCCTCGTTATAGATGAATTTTACCAGCGTCCAGCGCGGACGAAGAAGGTAATAAAGATTATACAAAACCGCCTGCTCTATAAGTTTCGAAACCTCTTCCTGTTTGAGAACGGTTTTGGATTTAATCTCTTTGCTTATTTGCGAGAAAAGGGATTCGATTACATCCCCTGAATAGTCGAACAAAGAGCGGTGTATTAATTTCTTCCGGTCGGAGTAAACGAGGTAATCAATTTCCGCAGAGACGTAAGTTACGATGGCAGGATTGATTCCGGAACCCGACAGCCCTGGAATTGTAAGGTAAGGACCGAGGGTTGAAATCTTTAATAAGTTTTCAGTAATTATTGTGTTAATTTCAGATTCGAACATTGTTTTTGCCGGGAAAAAAGAAACCCCTTCCTCCGTCAGGAGAAGAAGGGGAGTGATCAGTCAATTATTTTTTCGCTTGTGAATTTTGCCTTGATATAGTCGCGGTTCATCAGTGCAATATTCTTAACGGATATACCTTTAGGACATTCGGCTTCGCAGGCGTATGTATTCGTGCATGCACCGAAACCAAGTTCGTCCATTTTCTTAACCATCCTCTGAACGCGTTCGTATCTTTCAGGCTGACCTTGCGGAAGCAGTGCATACTGGGAAACTTTAGCACTGACGAACAACATTGCCGATGCGTTTTTGCACGAGGCGACACAGGCACCGCAGCCAATGCAGGCTGCAGCGTCGAACGCCTGTGATGCAAAGTCCCTGTTTATGGGTATGGAGTTGGCATCCGGAAAACACCCCGTGTTCACAGATACAAATCCTCCAACCTGAAGGACTTTATCCAAAGCATCACGGTCAACAACCAGATCCTTGATTATAGGGAAAGCCCTAGCCCTGAACGGTTCTATCCAGATAGTTTCACCATCCTTGAAATTGCGCATGTGCAGCTGACAGGTGGCAATTTTTCGGAGTGGTCCGTGCGGCTCTCCGTTTATTACTAAACCGCAGGTCCCGCATATTCCTTCGCGGCAGTCGCTTTCAAAGTGAACCGGGATTTCTCCCTTACGCTCCAGCGAGTCGTTTACTTCATCCAGTACTTCTAGTATGGAGGAATCCGGGGAACAGGTTATTTTATATTCGGCAAAAGCGCCTACGGACTTTGCGTCTTTCTGACGCCATATCATAAGTTTGAGATTTAATTTTATTTCGCTCATTATTTGTAACTCCTCTGGGCTAATTTGATATATTCAAAAGTAAGGTCTTCTTTGTGAAGAGTCCAGTCTCCGGGTTTCCTGAACTCCCATGCGGCAACGTAAGAGTATTCCTCGTCGTTCCTGAGAGCCTCGCCTTCCGGTGTTTGAAATTCTTCTCTGAAATGGCCTCCGCACGATTCATTTCTGCCGAGTGCATCCACCGCCATGAGTTCACCCAGCTCGAGGTAGTCCGCAACTCTTCCCGCGCGTTCCAGCGTTTGGTTGAATTCTTTATCTGTTCCGACAACCTTAACTTCCTTCCAGAACAGATCCCTTAGTTGGGCGATTTCTTTAATTGCTTCGGTCAGTCCCCGGGCATTTCTCCCCATTCCGACTTTGTTCCACATTATCCTGCCCAGTTTTTTGTGGATTTCATCGACAGTCATTTTGCCGTTGATTGAAAGGAGTTTCTTTGTAAAGTCATCAATTTCTTTTTGCACGCTGTCGAATTCGGGTCCTTCCGGTTTCATTGCAGCCGGTTTACTGGAAGCCAGGTAATCGCTTATCGTGTAGGGTATGATAAAGTAACCATCCGCAAGCCCCTGCATAAGCGCAGATGCTCCCAGTCTGTTTGCACCGTGATCAGAGAAGTTTGCTTCACCAGCTACAAACAAGCCCGGGATAGTGGACATAAGGTTGTAATCAACCCACAGTCCCCCCATCGTATAGTGTGGTGCCGGGTAGATTTTCATCGGTACCTGATAAGGATTTTCGCCGGTAATTGTTTCATAGATCTCGAACAAATTCCCGTATCGCTCTTCAATCACGTTTTTTCCAAGCCGGGCAATCGAATCCTTAAAGTCGAGGTAAACTGCCTCTTGACCCCGGGCTCCTCTTCCCGCGTCAAAAGCTTCTTTTGCGCTTCTGGATGAAATATCCCTCGGAGAAAGATTTCCATAACTCGGATATTTTCTCTCGAGATAATAATCCCGCTCTTCTTCGGGAATGTCGTTTGGTTGGCGCATGTCGCCAACAAGTTTGCTTACCCATATTCGTCCGTCGTTCCTGAGGCTCTCGCTCATCAGGGTTAATTTCGACTGGTTCTCGCCGTGAACCGGAAGGCATGTCGGGTGTATTTGGGTGAAGCAGGGATTTGCAAATAAAGCCCCGCGCTTATGTGCCCGCCAGATCGCCGTTGCGTTGCAGTTCATTGCGGCGGTTGACAGGAAGAAAACATTTGCGTAGCCCCCGGTTGCAAGAATCACGGCGTGAGCACTGTATTTTTCAATCTCGCCGGTTAGTAGATTTCTGGCAACTATTCCGCGGGCAACTCCGTCAACTAATACCACATCCAGCATTTCCCGCCGGTTATAAAGTTTAACTGTACCTTTGCCGATCTGACGGTTCAGGGCGCTTACAGCTCCGAGCAGAAGCTGTTGTCCTGTTTGTCCCTTTGCATAGAATGTTCTTGAAACCAAAGCGCCGCCGAAAGACCGGTTATCAAGTAGTCCGCCGTAATCACGGGCAAACGGAACGCCCTGGGCAACGCACTGGTCAATTATATTATTCGAAACTTCAGCCAGGCGGTAAACATTTGCTTCGCGGGCACGGAAGTCTCCCCCCTTGACGGTATCGTAGAAAAGACGGTATACTGAATCACCATCATTCTGATAATTCTTTGCTGCATTAATACCTCCCTGTGCCGCTATGCTGTGTGCTCTTCGTGCACTGTCGTGATAGGTAAACGCTTTGACATTGTACCCAAGTTCTCCCAGAGTGGCTGCTGCTGCTGCTCCGGCAAGTCCTGTTCCCACAACAATAATATCAAATTTCCTTTTATTTGCGGGGTTAACAAGCTTGCTGTTGAATTTGTGATTGGTCCATTTCTGCTCGACCGGACCTTGCGGGATTTTCGCATCTAATTTAACCATCAGTTACCTCCTCCAAATAAAAAATAAACGGGAATAGATCCAAATCCCACTGCCATGATAATTGCATAAACAGTTCCGGTTTTTTCTATAAGCGGTGTGTATTTGTTGTGTTTCCAGCCAAAAGTCTGAAAAGCACTCTGGAAACCATGGTTCAGGTGGAAGCCGAGCAGTATCATAGCAATCAGGTAAAAGACTGAATACCAGGTATATCCGAACAAGTCCGTCACCATTTCGTACAAGTTGATCTCTTTGCCGCCGGAAAAGTTGAATTTGTACCAGATAGTCTGAAGATGCACAACCAGAAAAATGAATGTTATGCTACCGGTAACAATCATAGTTCGCGAAAAGAAGGAAGAATTTTTGGAAGATCCATTGATTTTATATCCCACCGGTCTTGCTTTTTTATTGGCAAGCCATAGTGAGACTCCGTTTAAGATGTGAAATAAGAAAATCAGAGCGAGAATAAATTCAATAACCCTGATGAGGGGCTTTATATGTTCCAAAGTCCCTACGTATCCGTTAAATGCATCTGCTCCGCCAAATATCATTAAATTACCGATCAGATGTATAACGAGGAAAAGAATAAGACAGATACCCGTTACTGCCATAACGAATTTCTGACCTATCGAGGAGTTCCAGAAAGAAGTAAACCAACCCATTAAGCTCTCCTTTGGATATTTAAGAATTGTATGGTATTGTTATTAATTAAAAAAATATGTCAGGAAATATTTTTGACCTATTGCAACATATTAAATAAAAATCAGATACGCAAGAGGAATTTTATCCGGCTGCGTACTGTTTCACCTTCCGGACAGACAAGAAAAATACGTCAACCGGTTACTAATTAAATTGTTCTTTATAAACTATTGGTAATTTTGAAAAAGTATAATCTCATTTTCAAGAAAAAAATATGATTGATAAATAAAAAAAACTTTTTTCGCCCAAAAACGCAGTTTTATAATTGGCAATCAATGGCATTATTCTTGAAATTCAAAACCGGTTATTTGATAATATATATAAAGAAAACGAAAGGAAAGCAAATGACGAGAAAAGTGTTATTGTGTGTCTTATTATTGAGTGTTGCTGTTACTGCCCAGAACTTTATCCGCAACGGGACTTATCTAATTATATCTGCGGTAAACAACAAAGTTCTTGATGTTCAGGGAGCCGGAAAAAAAGACGGTACGAACATCTGTGTGCATGAGCATCTGGGTAATCCCAATCAGGAATTCAAGGTTAGTTTCGATAACTCCGGTGTATGCAGTATTGTATCACTGGACACAAAGAAATATGTAAATGTTGACGGTGGTTCGCTGAAGGATCTTGCGAATATTAATCAATGGGCAAGCAATAATTCGGATGCGCAAAAATTTATCATTGAACCTGTAACAGGAACCGATATGTTCGTAATTGTTGCTGTTCACAGCGGAAAAGCACTAACGGTTGACCCGAACAGCAATAATGTCATTCAAATGCCTAAACCGCAGAGTAATGACGCAAAAGATGCAAACCTTAACCAGTATTGGAGATTCTCACAAAGAGTAAGCTTTAAAAATATGTCCAACAATAAGATGTTTGATATTCGAGGTGCTTCTGATGATACAGGTGCTAAGTTAATCACATTCGAAAATAACAATAAAAAAAATCAGGCGTTTGACCTTATTCCAATAGTTAACAGCGAAGACTATTTTTTGCGATGCGTTCACTCGGGGAAGTATCTTTCTGTTTCCGACGGACATCTGGTTAGTGGTTCCCAGATTGTACAACTCCCATTTGGTATTGTTACACCTCAGCGCTTTAAACTTGACCTCGTTTCGGATTTTACTTATTACATTGCGTCTTCAAAATCGAATCTGGTGCTTGATGGCGCGGGAAAGGAAGGAATTGTAGCTCTGGCGGATAAAAAGCCGGTTTCATCGCAACAGTGGAAAATGTATATGTTCAACCCGAAAAGTACAACTCAGCAGCTGAAAGAAGAACTCAAAGAAACGGGGAGTAAAACTATTGACAAGTTGAAAAACAATACAAAAAAGGCAAAAGATAAAATTAAAAAGTTGTTCAAGTAAATTGGTTTTATATGCATAGACTTGCCGGACAAGTCTATGCATATAATGAAAGGGGGAAAAGTTACTTCTGCAGGATCATTTTCTTTGTATTGGATCCCGCTCCCGTTGTCAGCGTATAATAATAAACGCCTGAAGCAAGTCCATCCGCATTAAATACGGCAGAATGTTTACCAGTGTGAAATTCACCTTCGAGTAATTGTGTTATTTCATTTCCTAGTATATCATATATCTTTAAAGTGATTAGTCCTCTATTTTCCAGCGAAAAACTTATTCTGGTTGATGGATTGAAGGGGTTAGGATAGTTCTGTGAAAGAAAGAAGGAGTTCGGGGTTTCCTCTTTTCCAGTGCCGCTTAATTGTTCCGTGTACTTGAATATTACTCGTCTGGGTATTTGTGAAGCGGCATAACTGTTTTCGAGCGTACCGTTTTCGCTGTGAACATTTAGAGATCCGGTAACCACAAAACTCTTTGCGTCTAAAACGTAATGTTTTCTTTCACTTGGCTCGAATTTGTATCCGTAATAAAAATTAGTCAAAAAAACTGAAGGAATGATTTCCGTTGCTGTGTTGTTCTCAGGATCAAATTTTACGATTGAATTGTTGAACGAAATAAAATAAAGCGCAGAGCTGTTCCTATCAACATTGATTTCTTTTTCAATACCATAGGTCGGGATTGAGTACTCGGACACTATGGAAAACGACGTGGGATTCACTTTGAAAATCCTTCCAGTTGCCGCATCACCCGGGCATGAAATCAGCAAATGGTTGTCATTCGAGATAACGAGTGAGGAGGGATCCTTTTTTACGGTTATTGTATGAACCACTGAGTCGTTTTTTGTATTTATTACCGATACCGTACTGTCTGAAGATCCGCCGTACAGACTTGTATTCGCAACGAAGATATAGCTGCCGTACGCTAAAATTTCCTGCGGGAAAACACCAACCGGAATTGTTTTAATTTCCGAAAGATCTTCAAGTTTGAGGACTGAAACATACCCTCCGGAGCCATTCGTTACATATATCTTTCCGTTAGTTATTGCCAGCGAGTAAGGGTTGGTACCGAATATGGCGGACTTCAGAACCGTGCCGTTTGTGTCGGCTTTGTATATTTTACCACTGCCGCCGTAATTCCCCTGTTCCACTATATATAAATGATTCTCATACAGGAGCAGACCATCCGGGAAAAGTCCAAGATTAAAAGGTGAAAAGATGTTTTCGGTATAACTGTTATTTGTTTTGTCCAGCATCGAAAGTTTTGCAGTACCGGGAGAGAAACCTCCTTCGCCAAGGACATATACTTTTGATAATTGTTGTGAAAAGATGAAACTGTTGAACAGCATTACAATAAAAAATATTTTTATCTTCATTTAGATTCCTTAATAATTCAGTGAAAATTTTATCAGATAATTACGGAGCGGCATCGGATATCCGGATATTACCTGAAAATCCGAGTTGGTTATGTTATTTGCTTCGAGCCTTATTTCCCCCCCGATTTTATAAAGACTAAATTTCCAGAAAATATTTGCATCCAGAATATTATGCGGTGGAAGTGTGATCTTATTCTCCATATCCGCGAACCGCATTCCCGAATGAGTGTAGAAAAAATTTAATCCGTATGAATTCCAAATAAATTGCGCGCTTGCTTTTATACTTTGCCGGGGGACGTAAAATATATATTTATCAAATGATGGATCTGTGGGGAAATCCCTGCTTGTTTTCCGGGCTTCAGTAAATGTCACCCCGCCCGAGAGAGATACGAAAATTTCGTTAAAACTTTTTTGAGTTGTAATATTCGCGAAAGCCACTTTGCTGTATGAGGTTGAGATATTCTTTGGAGTCCAGATAAAAGCTGTTTTTGGTGTCCAGACGATTTTATCAACCGAATTTATATAAGTATACCCCCCTTCCAGCGTCAGGTTCAAGAACCGGGGGAAGATAAGTATTGCGCCGACTTCTGAATTTGTGGATTTCTCCGGGTTGAGGTCGCGGTTTCCTGAATCTTTCCAGTATAAGTCATTAAAGGTGGGGGCTCTGAAATTTGTACCAATATTTGCACGCACATGAAGGTTAAGAGATTTTACCGGGCGTATATTAACTCCGAGCCTGCCGGTGATAACTTCTTTTGAAAGATCAGAGTAATTGTCGAAACGGAGCGAAGGGAAAAATCTGATAAAATCACTTATGTTTACTTCCGATGAAAAGAAAGCACTATGAACATTCCGGTTGACCAGTGAAGCTAATTCCCTGCTTTCAGTTTTTGCGTTCATGAATTCATATCCTGCGCTAAGTTTAATATCGTTAAAATCCGCCCTTAAGTGTGTCTGAAACGAAGTGGCAAGATTCTTATAGACTGAATTAGTGAGTGGCCTTATCCAGTATCGTTGTAAATTATTCTGAAAGCCTAGCGATGCATTCAATGATACTGAGGACGAGAACAGTCTGTAATATGAAAGAATAGAATTCCAGTTTTTGTCAATCTGACCCGATATGGGAGATGGAATACCGGTTTCAAGTCCCGGCAGTTCTTTCTCCTGTGATATATAAATAGAAAAGAGCCGGAATCGGGAAAGGGAGTCGGGGAAAAACTGAAGGGTTAATCCGAAATCAAAATTGCTGAAAGAAGAGTTGCTCCTTTCTTTCAGGATATTCCCGGTGCCGTCGTTAAAGTAATATTCGTAATTACCGCGACCATTTTCCCGGTTAAAGAACATGCCGGCTGAAATGCCTTTAAATCCTTTTGATAATTTAAGGAGATGCTTCTCCGTTCTATAGGAAGTTCGCGATGAGGAAAAGTTTACATTCAGGAAATTATCATTTGTCGGGATTCCATTATATTCCGTAAAAACACTTATTACTCCGGCCATTGCATCACTGCCGTATAGTGAACCGGCTCCGTTTCCCTGTATTTCAATTCTTTCAATTGATTCGAGCGGGAGCAGCGAGAGATCGAACACTGAGTTTTGAGCAGAATTCATTTTTATGCCGTCAAGAATTACAAGTGTGTGTTCGCTTCCCATTCCGTTCATACCCGGCATGTTTAGGGCAGGGACAATACCATAGGACTTTATGACCAGGGGATATGCCATGCTTAAGGCATCCGCCAGGCGGGATCCGTTTACGGAGGAGAGTTTTATTTTGTCCAATACCTCTATCCTTGAAGGAGTGTGTATGACTTTTGTCTCCATTCTTCCCGCAGTCACCACAACCTGTTCAAGCGAATAGTTGAATTTGTACTCGGTTGAATCAGGATCAGACACAACTCTGCTAAGAGTTGCATTTGCGCAATTCTGGAGCAGATAAATGATGAGAAAAATACAAACAGTTTTTATAGACAACATTAAAACAAAAAAGCCTTATTTCTTCTTCATGGAATTGAACTTATAAAGAAAGAAATAAGGCATTTCTTCGATACAATTCTCTTTTCCCACGAAGATAATTGATTGAATACTTAATGGCAGGTCTCCTGACTCAAGAGTAAAAACCCGGTTGCCTTCCCATCATTAAAGACAGTGGCGTGGTGGGTTCATTCTGAACATCTCTTTTACAGTTGCGGGGACAGTTACGGAATTTTACCGTATTCCCTATTAATGCAATAATGCAACCATTAGTAAATATTTTAAAGAACTAAGCAAAGTTAAATAATTTCCGGTCAACGGCAAAAGAAGAAATCAAAATAAAGAAGAAATTTCAGGATCAAGATGAAAACCGGACTATGACTTTGTTTTCAAAGCCCGTCTGATTTTTTCTTCGGTCTCGGGTTTGGCGGTATAGCTGATCTCGGCGAAATCGTTAGTGTATTTTATTTCTGTTACATTTGCAAGACTATGGATTAACGAAATCAGCTTCGAGTCCGTAATTTTAAGTTTAATTCGTTTTTGACTGAATTCGTCTGTGATAATTCGCTTGATTTTGTTACGCAAGCTGCTGATGTTAATTCCCTTGAATGCCGAAATAATCAGGGAATCGGGATATTTATTGTAGAGATACTGGATTTTATTTTTGTCCTGAACAAGATCAATCTTGTTGAATATTTTTATGACCTGTTTTTTAGCGCACTCAAGATCCTTTAATGTTGAATTAACAACCTCGATATGATCCTCATAATAATCATTCGAAATATCTATAATATGCAGAAGGATGTCTGATTCCCTAACCTCGTTAAGGGTGCTTTTAAATGAAGCTACCAGGTGATGGGGAAGTTTTCGGATGAATCCAACCGTATCGCTAATAAGCACATTAAGGTTCTTTTCCAGTTCCAGAGTGCGGGTTGTGGAGTCCAGTGTGGCAAAGAGTTTGTTTTCTGCCAGAATATTCTCCTTCGTAAGCATATTGAAAAGTGTTGATTTCCCTGCATTTGTATAACCGATCAGAGAAATTCTCACAAAATCTTTTCTTTTACGGGTTTGGGTGATTCTTTGTGATTCGATTTTGTCGAGTTTATCCTTGAGCAGCGCAATTCTTTCTTTTATTATTCTGCGATCGGTTTCGATCTGAGTCTCTCCTGGTCCCTTTGTGCCAATACCGCCGAATTGTTTGGAGAGGTGCGTCCATGCACGGGTTAGGCGAGGCATCATATACTGCAGCTGGGCAAGTTCAACTTGCGTTTTAGCCTCCTTGGTCTTTGCCCGACCGGCGAAAATATCCAGAATGAGAGCACTTCTGTCAACAATTTTCCGGTTTATCAGTTTTTCAAGATTTCTTATTTGCACAGGAGTCAGGTCGTCATCAAAAATCACAAGTGATATATCGTTTAGTTCGGCCAGTTGGGCAATTTCTTCCGCTTTCCCCCGTCCGATATAAAATGCACTGTCCATCGCTTGTTTATCCTGAACAATCTTAAAGACAGTATCCGCTCCGGCAGTGTATGCCAGTTCTTCGAGTTCATCAAGATGTTCGCTTACCGTTTCTTTTGAAATATCTTTAGTCTTGAGGGCTACGAGAATTGCTTTTTCTTTTGTGGGTTTTAATTCTATCAAATCTTTATTATATATAATGTGCGTGATTAATTCCTGTTACCATAACCCCGGCTTGATGCATACTTATGAAGTTTAGTAAATAACATTTTCCTGGCTCTGTGGAGACGCGATCTTACAGTTCCTACGGGGCAGTCAATAAAATCGGCAATCTCTTCATAACTGAATCCCTCGATATCCGATAGAATAACAACCGTACGAAAATCCTCCGGAAGAGATTCAATTGCTCTGGAAACCTCATCGTCCAAAAGATTGTCGAAAATTTCTCTTTCCAGGTGAGCGTCGTCAGTAGTGGAAGGTTTGACGTTTTCGTAAAAGTTCTCCACGTCCTCATAATCAATCTTATCAGGCTCTTTTGTGTTTTTCCGGTATGAATTGATATAGGTGTTTTTAAGAATTCTGAACAACCATGCTTTGCAATTAGTCCCTTTTTCGAACTTATCCCAGAACCGGTAAGCGCGCATATAAGTTTCCTGGATAAGATCATTCGCGTCATCCGAATCTCCTGTCATCCTATAAGCAAAGTTATACAGGGCATCCATATGGGGAATGGCTATCTGCTGGAATTCCTCGTGTATTTTATTTCCGTTATTTTTCACGCACCTTACTGTTTGATGACCGGTTAATTTTATTAAGTCGGGCTTATTTGCCGGCGGGTTGAAGGGGAAATGAATACCCAAATACCGGTATCTCAAATAAGCCTCTTTTAAAGTTCCCTAATTTACAAAAATTTTTTAATTTATTTCGTTAGGAAATTCTAAAAGCTTAAAAAGATACCCATTAATGAGTAAAAATTGTTTTTTTTCTCCATTTTTAAATATTAGCGGGGTGCGATTTCCTAAGGAGAAAATACTTTTTTCCTCCATCAAAGGGGATTTTATCCCAACAAATAGGGATTTCCCGGGTGGTTGTTGGACTGGATTCGGTGCTGTCCGGAAACAACTGCCAGCTGGTACATTGCCGTTCCGGTTGTCTTTCTTGATTTCTTCTTCGCTTTCGAAAAATGAGATCTGATCGAGCGCGACTGGTTCTGCCACATGACCGGTGAGATCGAATTCATCAAGACCAAAGCGTGTTGAAAGGTCTCCTATTTCAATAACTCCGCTGCTCAATCGGGAAGAATTGTCCCTGTTCCCTCCACGGGAAACACCCAAGTCAATTTTTCTAAAAGTGGAATCTGTCCTAACCAGAATATTGCGCAGAACCAGGTCATAAAGCACTTCATCATTAAAAGGAAGGTTATTATATTGAGTAAAATCAAATTTCAAGTAATTCTCCGTTGCGATTGACGAGAAAGCGTTAAGCAGTATTAGGAAATTTAATTTACGTATAAACATTTTATTGGCATCGTTCTTCCAACCGCCCGATTCAATTAGTATCGTACTTGTTCCGCGGGACTGAAAGTTATCTCCAAAAGCCCGTGGTTCGAAATCATCGGAGTATTTTCCAATGTGGCCGGGAATAAAAATGGATAAATTGAATGTCAGCTCGCTAATTAGTCTAATTGCATTTCCCCTTATTGAATTGATGTTTTTTTCATGATCGAAGGCCGGAGCCAGGAATGAGATAGTCGCTTGCTTGTATGTCTGTCCCGCTGTTGATAAATAATTCTGGTCGTGAAGATTAAATCCGAAATCCGCTTTGATTGAGTCAAAAGAATCAGAAAGAATTTGTGCTTCGGGAGTCGTCATTCTCAACGCATCCCGGTTGATATCAATATCCAGTGCACTTCTTCTTTTAAATTGTTCCGCACCGTCAGGGTTCAACATCGGAAGGAAATAAAGGGATAGTTTTTCGGTAATTAAATCCCGGAGTTCCTTAAACTCCGTTCCCTGATATCTCAGAAAATTAAAGATGTCAAAGATAGCCATGGTAGCTGTAGGTTCATCTCCGTGCATTTGCGACCAAAGAAAAACTTTTTTGTTGCCGTTCCCATATTTTATTAAGGAAATATCCCGTCCTTGTAATGAACGCCCGGCTAAGCGCAATGTGAAACGATCGTCTTCCTTTATTTTATCAATAAGCGGAAGGATGGTCTCATACTTAACGAATTTATCCTTAAATAACCCTTCTTGAAAGAGGGGATACGAATGATATAAATTGTTAATATCCGTGAAACTTTGAGGTTTCAGAGTATTAATAAAAATAAAAAATACTAAAAAAAAGAAATATCTGTGTTTCATCCATATGCTCGCTAAAAATATTGTATAAAAATAAATCATTCTTTTGATATAAACAAATATTTTGTACTTTATTTAACTTTTTATACATTTAAAATGGATTTATAATACTTTACGGTGTAAATAAAAATATCATAAGCCAAAGATGAAATTTCATGTCCTCATCTATGATGAACAAAATTCAATACCTGCTTCTGTAGTTAAGACAATAACACGCTTTTCATATGATACAAAACGCTGCAGTGATATGAATAAAATTTTTCACTTGCTGGAAAAATATGATCCCCCTATTCTTGTAAGTGATCCTGAAAAGAATTTCTGCAATGAAATTGAATTATTGAGAAAAATTCAACTCCATAATCCTGATCTGGTAATAATTTTATTTTTGAATTCCGATAATTATTTTAAAGCATTGAAAACATTAAGGTTTGGAAGAGTTGAGTTCATAATTAAACCGGTTGATATGGACTTCATACAAAGGGTTTTAAGGAATAACTTCGAGATCATAAAAAATAAAATTGAGAACTCACGACTAAATGAGGTTGTAAAAATTCATGATCCCTATCACGAGTATTTTAAACGAGACAGATCTACCGCTAAAATGGTTTCAATAATTGAAAGAATAGCAAAGAATGTGAATAATCCGGTTCTGATAAGAGGAGAGCAGGGTACCGGTAAGGCTTCGACTGCAAAATTTATTCATCTTGAAAGTTCAAGAAAAGAAAAACCGTTTGTTAGTATTAATTGTGCTTATCATACAAATTTTGCATTGTCAGCAGAACTTTTTGGAAGCGAGAATGAAAAGAACAAAGCAGGCATTAACAGACTTAAACTTGGAAAGTTGGAACTTGCTGATGGCGGAAGTCTTCTAATTGAAAATATTGATCGACTGCCACTGAATTTACAGCAGAGGCTGCTTGATTTTATTCGCTCTAAAAAATTCAAAAGGGATGGGGGGAAAAAAGAAATCTCGACCGATGTAAGAATTATTGGATCATCATGTCTTTGTTCCGATAATAATGAACAACAGATTGTTTCCGGGGACTTAGCTTCGGAGTTCTCAGGTGCCATGATCACCCTTCCTCCTTTAAGACTTCGCAAGGATTTAATTCCATATTTTATTAGTATCTTTGTAGAGGAGTTCTCCCGAAGGTGTGAAAAGAAGATTAATAAGATTGATTCTTCTGTATTTGGTTTTTTCAACAATTTAGAGTGGCGTGGCAATATTAAGGAACTCCGGGCAACCGTTGAATTAGCTGTTATGCTGGCGAAGAGAGAAGAACTTTTTGCGGAGGACTTTTACTTTATTCAGACCCTGAATAAAAACGAAGAAAATACACCGGATGAACTTATAATTAAATTACCTTTAAAAGGGATGGAAATGAACGCTGTTTTAAAAGAGGTAATTTTAAAGACGTTGGAAATTGCAAAAGGAAATAAGACAAAAACCGCCCGAATTTTGGGAATTACCAGATCCAGATTATTATACAGAATTAAGCAACTGGGAATTTTAGATAAAAAAGCAAGGAAATAAAGCAAAAGGAATTTATATTTGTACCTTTCGCGGTGTAAAAATCGGGTAAAAAGTGGGGAAATTAAGAGGAAATCCGAGCAAAAACGCGTTTATTTTATTAAATTAAAAGAATTATCAATAATTTATTTGATTTTTAAATCTTTTTTTACGTATTTTGAGTACTTAAACTATAAAAAATATGGATTTCAGTGACAAAAAGCACAAGAAATGGAATTCTTAATAATTAACTTGAACATAGAAATTATAATAACTTATTTTTTTTCAACTAACTTATATTGGGAGGCTCTATGAGAAAACTCTTCATGACGTTTTTTCTGTTCTTTTTCATGATTACTGTTGCCTTGGCTCAGACCCCTTATGTAAATATTCCGATAACAGTTAAAGACAATGATGGTACTGACTCGACTGTTATTTATTTTGGAATTGATCCATCAGGGACTGACGGCATTGATGCAAGTCTTGGCGAAATTTCACTTCCACCTGAACCCCCGGCGGGTTCATTCGAAGCCAGATTTCTGAACGCAGGTGGTTCGAATCTTGGATTTGGTAGTTATAAAGATTATAGATTTGGTAATAGCTCATCTATTCTTTTTGGCAAGGAATACCAATTTAAGGCGCAGAAATCTGCTGCAGCCACAACCAACTCATTTAGATTTGGTGATTTACCGCTTGGCGTTACCGGTTCATTTAAGTTGTCTACTTCTTTAACTTATGAACCAATCGTTCCCGGAACGGTTTATACTTATGGCGGACCTTCATTTATAGTTGATATTAAAATCGACTATGTTATGACAATACCCGCTGTTCCAGTACTTTTTGCACCACCATCAGGTTCGATAATATTCGGATCACAAGCATTTTTGACGTGGTATAAATCATTCGGAGCAGCATCCTACGATGTTCAAGTTGCGAATGATCCGGGATTTACAACCGGTGTTCAGAATTTCACAGGTGTTTTAGATTCAACTCAGGTATTAACTACCGTAGTACCAGGGCTTACTTATTACTGGAGAGTAAAAGCTAACAATGTACAAGGAAGCAGCGCATTTTCAGGTGCCTGGAA
>JAAYVN010000054.1 GCA_012517155.1 Ignavibacteriales bacterium
ACTGCTTGCTAACGTGGATAACAGTTTGGGTTCTTTTCCAATGGCAACATATTTGTCATTATTTATTAAGATTCTGGAGAACCAATAAACATTGTTCCATCTGTTTTGAATTTCTTTTATTATCTCTGTGGGTTTCATACTTTAACTGCTTTTTGTTCAAAATTCAACTTCCCCTGCATTTGATAATTCTTTATTCGTTTTTCAGCGAGCTCTGTGTACTCTGGTGATAGTTCTATTCCAAGATAATTCCTATTATTCATTAAAGCTGCAATTGCGGTTGTTCCAGAACCTATAAAGGGATCAAATATAATTTGAGCATAAGTTGAGGATATTATCCTACTAATTAGTGCTACCGGAAATGGCGCGGGATGGGCATTATTCATTTCTTGCTTAAACTCCCAAACATCTCCAAATGCATTTGATTTGGGAATTAGCTTAAAATTTGGTTTAGCAATCAGATAAATAACTTCATAAGTCGGTAAAAAATAACCAGGATTAAAATTAATTCCTCCTTTACGCTTCCAGATGATTATCTGACGAACGGGAAAACCGGATACTATATCTTGTCTGTCTTGCAGTAAACCGTCTTGTACCCTCCATTTATGGTTGTAAAATATCGCTCCATTTTCCGGAATAAGCCTTAACATTTCTGTTAAACATTCTCTCTGCCATTTAACATACTCTTCATGAGGCATACAATCATTATGATGACTATACCCGTTTACTAATTCAGCATTTTTCCATTTACCGCCTCTTCCATCTTTCATTCCGTTACCGGTAGAATTCTTTAAATTATATGGTGGGGATGTCACAACAAGATCAACACATCCATCAGGCAGTTTATTCATTACATCCAGACAGTCGCCCAGAATTATTTTATTTAATTCAGGTTTCATTTTATATAAACAAAAAGTATTTCTAAAATCAGAGTGTAATTTAGCTAAAAAATACTATATAATCAGTTTCTTTGCAGAAATATGCAGCAAATACATTCGAAAGGTAAAAAATTTAATGTACAGTAAAAATACAAAATTTGTTCTTATTATAGCTAGTCAATCCCTTACCGCCTGAACAAAATCCCCTCGATTGTGTCGTAAGAGAGGAAGTATTTTTCGGAAAGGATGAATTTGGCATCCATGGCATTGTGAAATTTGCGGAGGTTTTGGTACTCCCCTTTTATCTTAAGGTTGCGGAGACGCGTTTCGTTGAGGAGATGCCGCTCCTTCAGATGCTGAGTTACGGGATGCTGAAGGAGTTTGTATAAATCCAAATCGGGATCGGAGTCAGAGAATATGTCCGGATCGTCAGATAACATAGTTTACCTCCTTTGGAATTTCAGCCACTTTCCAGACTTTGCGCGGGGTTCCGTTTATGCGTTTCGATTCCCGCACGAAGTTGTGTTTGCCCAGCGCCCTGCTTATGTTACTGATGGTTGACTGACGTAAAGCATGGTTGGGGGTATCGGAGAAAAGGATTTCGCTTATTTCAGTGGTGGATAAGTATTTTGCGTTCATGTCGGTTGCCTCAGCAGGTTTGAAGTGCTTAATCAGTTTTTCTTCTTCCGCTGTGGTGGTTTCGAAAAGCTGATTGTTCTCGGTTATCTGAAGTGATTCCTCATAGTTAAAATAGCTCTTCTCCCCTTTTTTATAGAGGTGATAAAGCTGGGCGAAGACTTTATCCATATCAATATTGTGTCTGAAATCGGTTTTGACTGCGTGGACGACAAGGAAGCGCCTGGTGCCGGTGCTGTCGTCAAGGAATTCAAGCGGATTGAGTGAGCCTGCAAAGCTGGAGCGTTTTATGTATGTCATCTCAATTCTGCCGTAAGGGGGGCGGATTTTGGTGTATGACTCGGTAATTAAGGATTTGAGGGCAAAGAGTTTCTTTCCTTTGTAGGCAATCATTTCGTCAAGATTTACTATAAAGTTCCGGTAAATAATCAGGCGGGAGTCTTTATTTTCGGGATCAAGTTCGCCAAGGTAGTAGTAGTCTTTCAGGCTCTTCGGCACCAGACGCGAAATCCATGTGGTTTTGCCGATTCCCTGAGTCCCCTGCAGTATCAGTACCGTCTGGTTTACGCTTGCGGGATTAAGTGCGCAGGAGACGGAGCCAAGGAGCCAGGTCGTTAGGTATTTTTTCCAGAGTTCCTCTTTTCCCTCCTCCACGGTTACAGTTTCGGCGAGCTGCGAAAGATAATCCGTGCCGTCCCACTCCGGCAGGGTGGTAAAGTAGTCGTAAAGCGGGTCAATTATTTTGGAGACTGAGTTGATAATTATTTTGAGATCCTGGTTCTGTATTTTAATATCCTCCTTACCCCTGAGGCGAAAAAGGATTTTGTCATATTCGGTTTCGCTTAGTTCCGTAAAGGTGTCATCGTTTCTTTTCTTAAACCAGGTGCGCTCCGAGAGTGTGTCCCTTCTGAATTCGTAAAATGAAATCAGGTATTCGGCTGCTAAGGTTATATGGTTAAATACAATCTTTTGTTGTTTGTGATTCCATCCGTAGCGATGAGCAATAAAGAAGAGGGTGCCGAGAGAAATCTGTCCGTTGAAACTCTGGGCAAAGCTGTTGAAGTCTTTCTTCAGTTTTGCCTCGGTATCCCTTGGATAGCGGGGATTGTTTTTGCAGATATCGAGGAAAACCTTCTTTCCCTTATCACCAAAGGGGGCCAGGGAAAGACCGATGCGCATATAGTCGGAATAGTTATTTATTTTACCTTTAAGAAATGTTGCTATTTCGGCTAATGTGTTTTCTTCCTTCTGGGAGAGTTTTTTAGTGCCCCTCTTTTTTCCGGGTGTGGAATGGGGTTCAGTTTCAGCTGCAGAATCCGGAGGGGGCTGTTCCGGTTTGAAAATAAGATTCAAAAGACGAATAAGAATTCCTTCGCGTACTTCTGCCGGAGGGCGCAGGGGCATTTCTCCCTCGCGGAGGTTGAGGAAGCTATAACTGCCCCCGGATGGATGAGCGCTGAAGGGAAGGAGTGTGTAGCAGTTTGAGTGGCGGTACTCAATATGGTCACACTCCCCTTCTTTTATGGGATTGAGGGTATAAAAAGCTTTTTTACCCCCCAAGAGTCTGAAGAATGTTTCACCGGGGTCTGCAAAAAACCAGATATGGTAACCGTTCCCGCTGCCGCTTTTCACTACCCACTCGTAATGCTGAGGGAGTCCGAGAATTCTGAGTGTCTCGGTTATGATGGCTGTGCCGGATGCTTTGTCAAAATCAAGGCAGCGGAGGTTATTGAAACCGGAGAGTGCGGCGATGCCGTTATGACGCTGCCATTGCCACGTCTGAATTATTTCCGGAGTTGTTTCTGTTTGCTGCCACTCCTTCCAGTTGCCGGCTACTTTGTCGGAAACGGGGATAATGTTAAAGTTATATTTGGTTTTGTATTCAAGCGCAATATTTTTAAGATTGTTCATTTCTTTACCTTTTCAATAAATCTGATGCACAATTATAATTAATAAAAAGAAGGTTGCCGTTAGTCAAAGAGGTGTTTTAGTAAGGAATAATATTAGTATTTTCCGGGGGAAAGTTTGTGCTTTGAGAAAAAGTTTGCCCGATAGTTTGTGGTTTGAGCAAAAGTCAGTGGAAAGGTTTGTTAATTGGGGAAAAAGTTAGTGAAAAGGTTTGTAATAAGGGGGATTTCAGGAAGATGGGCTTAGTTAATTTTTTTATTGCCGTTGCTGCCGGAGAGTGTGGTTTTTATTTCGTCAACAAGTATATCAAGAAACGGAATGTTCTTACACCCCTTCTGGTACTGCGCATTTGCCGAGGAAGTGTTTATCGGGAAACCTTTGCGGTCAAGAAAACAATCCTCCAGTGTTATCCAGATTCGCTTTGTCGGCTTGATAATCTTTTTATCTGAAAAGGTGTGGATAAGGTAGTAAAGGTCTGCGTTGCTTTTTGTCCATTGTATCTTTACTCTGGGGGAGGTGGTGATGGGTTTATCGAAAAAATTGAGGAAGTTAGTGGAGAAGCCATCCAGAGAGACTGAAATTAATCCCCTGTTGTGAAGCGAGGAATGGATGACTGAGGCGGAGGAGCCATCATCCATAAGAGAGAAGTATTTCAGTCCCGTGTTTGCAAGGGGTTCTGCCGGGGGATTCAGGAGACGAGTGAAGTTATCCCCGGATGGAAGACAGAATTCAGGAAAAGCCGGCGAATCGGAACCGAAAGCATTTATATTGGCAGGGATATGAAGTGATTTCAGCTGATCGGCTGTGCGGTAAAGATTGGATTCGTATATTTTGAACTCTGACCAGATTTTATTATCACCGAGGGACATAAGATGCGAGTATGTATCAGGATCGGTGGGGTCAATGCGGGAGGTATTCATTTTTGTTTTGTGCATCTGAGGCGAAGGCTTTCCCCCGGCAAGACATTTATTGTACAAAAGATTGACAATCTCATAACGCAGCCGATAGACTGCGGCAAGCTGATGAGTAAAGGGCTTTTCGAGCAAATCTGAAATGATATTTTTCAGACTGCTAAGGTTACCGCTCCCTTCATCCGGCTTCCGGACTGATTTTGAATCTGTACGGTTCTCTCCGGTAGTACGCCTGGTTTTTTTTCCCATCTGTTAGGTTTTGTTATATTAAAAGGAATTTGAAATATGTTATCTCATTGTAAACCCTGCCTGAATTTATATATATGTTTAACAATACTAAAGGAATTATTCACTTACTTCACCGGCGTCAGAGTCAGGCATCTGATTCTCCGGCAAATCCTGATTTTCATTTTCCTGAGTTTCGGTATCAGGTTCACTTTGTGAACTGATATTCTTCTTTTTTTCAACAGCTTTTAACTTTGTGGGATAGAATTCCCTCAAGCCAAAATAAGTAACGTTCCCTTTTTTTAGAGTAACGATTAAATTGCTGTTTTTAGCCAGAGTGATGGCAAGACTCCGGAGCTGATTATCCTTCCAGTCGGTTGGGAATTCAAAGCCCCCCTCAGTCAGCTTAGCCTCAATTTCTTTTGCGGTCATCGCAAAGCCTTTCATCTGGAGGATTTTCCGTACGGAGGCTGCAAAAGTCTGACCAAAAAATTCATCGGGGCGAATAGTATGGGTGAAGAAGGCTGGGGTGCTTTCCTCATCTGTGAATTTTGGGGCTGCCTTCATCGCTATGCAGACCTGATTAACGGCTTTTTTAAGCTGCGATAATTCGGTTTGCTTAGCTTCAATCTGCTTAAGTAAAGGGGCTATTACCTGCTCTATATCAATCATATAAATTTCCTTCCTGTAATAATTTTTTTTTATGATGACTAAAATAATACTTTAGGAAACACTTTCCAAATTTTTTTTACAGATCATTTTTCTTTTGTTTTTTGCGCTGTTTCGCACTATTTCTGCTTTCTAATCTGTGTTACATTTGCAATACATATAATTTAATATAATTTTATATAATATTACTTA
Source organism: Ignavibacteriales bacterium (assembly GCA_012517155.1). Taxonomy (GTDB): domain Bacteria; phylum Bacteroidota; class Ignavibacteria; order Ignavibacteriales; family Ignavibacteriaceae; genus JAAYVN01. The sequence continues at coordinate 5,417 of JAAYVN010000054.1, forward strand.
ATTTATTATAATTTTTTTATATGCCATTTTTATGTACATAATTACGGCATTTAATTTGCATATGTTATTAAGGGGGGAACATTGCCGGTTTTGTGCGGATTTTTCACGGATCTGAGTGTAGTAGGGTGTAGTAGCGTAGTAGGGTAGTAGCCCGAAATATATATAAATATATTATTATTATTATTATTAATATGTATTTATGTTACTACACCGACTACATTACTACAAATGGCGATTATAGCTCATTTTTCAATGTTTTTGTAGTAAGGCACTCCCCACCCGGACCTACTACAGTTACTACAAAATCCAATCCCCCATCGTTCCTCCTTCGATTCTCCCTCGATTCTATAAACATCACCTTGAAATTTAGATTAAGTATAACCCCAAAAAGATACTTCAAAAAAGCAAAATAATTACAAAATAAGGCAAATTCCAGGGCATTTCAGGGGTGTTTGCGGGGTAATTTCCCTTAATTAGGGGTGTTTTCCCCTCCCGAAAGCTCTCGGGAGAGGGAAGGTTTTGAATTCCCTCTCAAGAAAGGATTTTTGTGCTGCGTCCTGCTTATCTACTCCCCTGTCAGACTCTTCTCTACCTCTTCATAATATTTATCAATTTCCTTTTGCAACTCTATGGTTTTGGAAAGGGA
>JAAYVN010000055.1 GCA_012517155.1 Ignavibacteriales bacterium
AAACTCAATGGAAAGAGCGGGACTGTTAAAAGCGATAATGTACTCGTAATAAAGTTTATTATCAATTTTAATCCTGTCGCCGACTCCTGAGGCTGAATACTTAAACACCCCGCTGCTGCGCAGGGTTTTATCTGTTTCATCCGAAAGGATAGTTCTTTCCCTCAGGAAGAGATCCATCACGGGGTACTGACGGGTATAAATGATATAATTACCCGGAATAGTGTCGATATCGCCCGTTTGATAAGTAATCTCGTAACCTCTCCGTTTGGAATTAAGCTTCCAGATGCGACCGCCAATAATCTGGGCGGAGCGGAGGTTTACCAATTCATTAATAACGGAAGCAAGCAATTCAGCTTCGGAGCCAAAGCGCTTGGAAGTAATTCTCTCAAGAGTCTGATGAAGACGCTGGTAGTACATATTTCACTCAACAATAATTAAATAACTAACTTACAAAAATATCCTATTTTAAAAACCTATCCAAACCAATAATTCTTACAAAAATGAATGAAAGGATTATTTGTCGATGTTTTCCCGCAAGCGGGACAGGCGAGTTGTTAATCTGTGGGAATCTGTGTGTAATCTGTCTGCCCCGTGAAGCGGGGTGAGAATCTGTGGTGAAAAACATAACCACGGATTACCACAGATTTATGATAAGGGAACGAAATTAATAAGAGAAGCTAACCCATTCCGGGTTACGCCCTCCATGGGTTAGGTTCAAGTAATCTGTAAACAGTATTCAGGACAACACAAATTCCCCCTCTCAAGAGGGGGAAAACACCCCTAATTAAGGAAAATTACCCCGCAAACACCCCTGAAATCCCCCGGAATTACCCCTAATTCCTCACCCCTTTTCTTTCAGTTCTCTGCCTCCCTCTGCCGCTCCGTCTCTAAATCCCGCCTCTTTCTTCCTCCCTCCTCCTTCGATCCTCCCTCGATCAGACACCGTAAAACAGCCCCTCTCCGCCACCACCTTATCGGTACCTCGCCTCAAAGCGGATGTAGTAACTGTAGTAGGTAAGCGTGGGGAGTGCCCTACTACAAAAACATTGAAAAAAGAGCCAAAATCGCCATTTGTAGTAATGTAGTCGGTGTAGTAACATAAATATATATTAATAATAATAATAATAATATATTTATATATATTTCGGGCTACTACCCTACTACGCTACTACACCCTACTACACTCATGCATTTTGGGACTATCTCTACTGTATCAAAAAATACAGTAAAAACTTATTTGAAAAGCAGCAAATTTGCAGTAAAGTTTTAGCGGAAATTGTTATATTTAATCCCGTAATTTTTTTTAATTAAACACTCATTATCAGCTATGAAGCATAAAGTAAAATACATCTTCGTTACGGGCGGCGTGGTTTCATCCCTGGGCAAAGGAATTACGGCATCTTCTCTCGGTCTCCTCCTTAAACAACGCGGTTACAGAGTTACCATCCAGAAATTCGACCCCTATATCAATGTCGATCCCGGTACCATGAACCCATTCCAGCATGGCGAGGTTTATGTTACCGACGATGGCGCCGAAACTGACCTCGACCTCGGACATTATGAGCGCTTTATCAATACCAATATGACCCAGTCCAACAACACCACCACCGGTCAAATCTACTTCACCGTTATTGACAAAGAACGGCGTGGTGAATTTCTTGGCGACACAGTCCAGGTCATTCCGCATATTACCGACGCTATCAAAACCCGCATGCGTAAACTTAGCATTATGGATGAATACGATATCATCATTACCGAAATTGGCGGAACCGTCGGCGATATTGAAAGCCTCCCCTTTATCGAAGCCATGCGGCAGCTTATGCTCGAAGTTGGTAGAAAAAATGCAATCTCAATTCACGTTACCCTTGTTCCCTATATCAAATCAGCCGGTGAAGTCAAAACAAAACCCACACAGCATAGTGTAAAAAAACTTCTTGAACTCGGAATTCAACCCGATTTCTTAATTTGCAGAAGCGAGAAAAAACTCGAAAAAGAACTTAGAGATAAAATTGCACTCTTTTGCAACGTCGAACCAAAAGCCGTTATCTCAAATTACGACTGCTCCTCAATCTACGAAGTACCGCTCGTTTTATACAAGGAAAAATTCGACTCTATTGTCCTCAGTAAACTCGGCTTGCAGGACAAAAAAATAAAACTCGAGGAATGGGAAGCAATCTGCGAGAAAATCAAAAACCCCCTCAAAACAGTTGAAATAGCAGTCTGCGGTAAATATGTCGACCATCTCGATGCATATAAAAGCATTATCGAAGCCTTCGTTCATGCTGGTGCAGAAAATAACTGTAAAGTAAAAATACGGTGGCTTCAGGCCGAGAATTGCGAAACCGAAGATATCGCTAAATTCTTGAAAGGAGTAGATGGAATCCTTGTCCCCGGCGGCTTCGGCGAAAGAGGAATAGAAGGGAAAATTACAGCCGCTAAATATGCAAGGGAAAACAACATTCCATTCTTCGGTATCTGCCTCGGTATGCAGTGCGCCGTTATTGAATTTGCTCGCAACGTCTGCTCGCTCCTTAATGCTCATAGCTCCGAATTCAAAAAAACTCGCTATAGCGTTATTGATCTTATGCAGGAACAAAAAAATGTCAAGAACTTGGGGGGCACAATGCGCCTCGGTGCATACCCCTGCACTATCGAAAGAGGAACCAAAGCATTTGATGCCTATAAAACAGATTACATCACCGAACGCCACAGACACAGATATGAATTTAACAACAAATTTAGACCCCTGCTCACTTCTAAAGGAATGATCCTTAGCGGTTTATCCCCTAACAAGGAACTCGTTGAAATGATCGAACTCGGCACACACCCCTGGTTCGTTGGAGTCCAGTTCCATCCCGAATTGAAATCAAGAGCAGTTAAAGCTCACCCTCTCTTTAGAGACTTTGTTAAAGCTGCACTCAACTATAAAGAAGGTATGTTGTGATTATGATATTAAAAAAAATAGCTTTCCTAATTCTTATTTCACTCATCTCTCTTAAAGGAAATCCTAAGGAAGAAATAGTTAATGGACTAATCAACGAAGGTCAAAAACTCGCTTATAATTTTGAAATAGATAAAGCCCTTAAAACATTCGATACTCTTATAAAAAAATATCCCGAAGATGCTCGTGGTTACCACTATAAATCTGTCGTCTACCTTTGGTATTATCTCGGTAATGGCGAGGAAAAAAACTTCGACAACTTTATAAAATACTCCGAAATTGCACTCACTAAACTCGAGGATTATCTCGATGATAACCCCTCAGATCGCCTCGCTCTCCTCCTTACAGGTAGTAACTATGGATATAGAGCCATTGCTTTTGGTAAGGCAAATAAATATCTCAACATGATCTGGGCATCTCAGAAAAGCAACTCCTTCCTCGAACGGACTATAGATCTCTATCCCGACAGCTACGATGCTTACCTCGGACTCGGCCTGTTCAAATTCGCTCTCAGCCAGGTTCCCTCCTCCTTCAAATGGGCTCTGAATATGATTGGTTTTGATGCTAATAGAGATAAAGGATTGCTTTACCTCGAAACCGCTGCCGAAAAAGGCTTCCGCTCAAAAGTAGAAGCAGAATACTACCTCTCCCAGATATACGCTGACTTTATTTTTGACTTTGATAAAGCCTCTAAACTCCTCAATAGCCTTAATCAAAGATTCCCTGAAAACATTCTCTTTCAGTACTCCGCTGCTGTCCTTCTCATAAAACAACGCAACCTTGACCAGGCAACCCTTCTCCTTAAACGGATACTCAAAAACAAAGACAATTCATTCAGACAGATTTTCGCATTCTCTAACTTCCTCCTTGGCGATATCAACTTTAGAAAAAATAAATTCTCAGAAGCAGTAGATTATTACTCCCTTTTCATTAACTCGAAAACCCCCCCGGACTATAAAGGTATTGCGGCATATAGACAAGCCTTGTCCCTCTATTTTATTGATGGAAAAGAAAAATCAAAACAAAGCTTTCGCCTCACGGAAAAAGGCAATTCCTCCATCGATGACGATTCCTATGCTGAACGGAAAGGGGAGGAGTACCTTAAATTCGACATCACCACCAACACCGCTAAAATGATTAGGTACTACAACTATTTCCACGATAACAAACTCCAGCTCGCTGCGGATTCCCTCTCCCTTCTTCTTTCTGCTGACCTTACTCCGGAAGAAAATGCAGAAGTAAATCTCTACCTCGCGGAAATATCAGTTGCTCAGGGCGATTTCGAAAAAGCTTACTCTTTTGCCTCTACTACTATCAATTCTCGTATAAAAAATGAAAATTGGCTCTATCCTTTCGCCTGTTATTATGCCGCTTATTCCAAATTCAAACAAGGCGACAGTATCAAAGCATCAGAGCTACTTGAAAAAGCGGAAGACTATAACGACTTTGATTATAAGTCTAAACTAACTAGCCTTATTGGCTTGCTAAAAGCAAAAATTTAATACTTTTCCCCAATTTTTGAATTGTTTCTGTTTTTTTTATAACTTAATTTTGGAATGGCGAATAAATTAAACTTGGCGGTCTTTGTTTCCGGTAGAGGGTCTAACCTGAAAGCAATTCTCAATAGAAATGACCTTCTTCCGCTCGTCACGGTCAAAGGCGTATTTAGCGATAAAATTGATTGCCCTGCTTTTGAGATTGCTCGTGAATTTTCCATTCCGACTTTTCACATTAGCTTCAGCACTAAAACCCCTTACGATGTTGCCTCGGTTTTAATTGCTGAATTCAAATCGCTTGATATTGATCTGATCGTGCTTGCTGGTTTTCTGAAACTTATTCCCGGCACAGTAATTAAAGAATACCGGGATAAAATTATTAATATTCACCCCGCACTCCTCCCTTCATTCGGAGGCAAGGGTATGTACGGTATGAATGTCCATAAAGCGGTTTTTAAATCCTCTGCTAAAGTTAGCGGAGCCACAATCCATTTCGTCAATGAGATCTACGACGAGGGAAAAATTATAAATCAGAAAGCCGTCGATATCTCCGCTCTTAAATCGCCCGATGAAATTGCGCATAGAGTCCTTGAGGTGGAACATCTCCTTCTGCCCGATACAATTAAACTCTTCGCAAACAACAAAATAAAAATTATTAATAACAGAGTTGAAATCTTAAACTGATTTTATTATATGAATAAATATGCTATCCTTAGCGTCACAGACAAAACGGGAATTACAGATCTTGCATCTGCTCTTATCTCTAAAGGTTATCGTATCCTTTCCACTGGCGGTACTGCTCGTCATCTAAGGGCAAACGGAATTGATCCTGTCGAAGTTAGCGATTTCACCCGCTTTCCTGAACTCTTCGGAGGAAGAGTTAAAACCCTAAACCCAAAAATCTTTGCAGGTATCCTCTTCCGTAGGGATAATGATACAGACCTCGAAGAAGCTGCTGTAAACAAAATTGAAGCAATCGATGTCGTATGCGTTAACCTTTATCCCTTTGAGAAAGTAGTAAAAAAAGGGGAATATTCAAGAGAAGAATTAATTGAGAATATTGATATTGGCGGACCAAGCCTTATCAGAGCTTCTGCTAAAAACCATAAATTCGTCAGCGTTCTTACAAATCCCGCCCAGTACCCTGCATTTATCGATGCATTAAACAAAGGAGAAAACAATCTCAAATTCAGAGAGCAACTCGCGTTCGAAGCCTACTCACTTACCGCTCATTATGATACAATCATCTCCTCAGTACTTAACAATGAGTTCGGAATCAATTCACGTGATTATCTGGCAATCACCTCAAGAAAATCCCAGGCTCTTAGGTATGGCGAGAATCCCCACCAGTCAGCAGAAGTCTATGGCGATTTATTTGATTATTTTGACTGCTTCCATGGCAAGGAACTCTCCTATAACAATATCCTCGATTTGGTTGCCGGTGTCGAACTCATAGAAGAACTCGGCCCCGATTCAGCTGTGATAATTAAGCACAACAATCCGTCGGGTGCAGCTCAGGGACCAAACATCCTGCAAGCATATGAAAAAGCTTTAGCATGCGATCCGGTTGCCGCTTTCGGTGGAATAGTAGTTGTCAATAATAAAATTGATGAAACATTCGCTCTTAAACTTAATGAGATTTTTCTTGAAATCATATGTGCCCCTGAATACTCGGAAAAAGCCATTGAAATTCTTCGCAGGAAAAAAGATCGTCGCCTCCTTATTCAAAAGAAACCTATCATCGGCACTAAAGATAGTATTAGATCAATCCCAGGTGGATTCCTTAGGCAGGATTCCGATAAAATCAAGGCAGACTTTGATAATCTTCAGTTCGTTACAAACAAAAAACCCACTCCCCAACAACTTGAGGACTTGAAATTCGCCTGGATAGTTTGCAAAAATGTTAAGTCCAACACAATTGTTTTTGCTAAAGAAAAAAAACTGTTGGGAGTTGGCGCTGGTCAGGTCTCAAGGCTCGACTCCGCAAAAATTGCTGCAATGAAAGCTGAAGAATTTAAACTTGACCTCAAAGGCTCCGTTGCCGCATCGGATGCCTTCTTTCCCTTTGCGGATGGACTTTTGGAATTAATAAAAGCGGGAGCAGTCGCAGTTATTCAGCCGGGTGGTTCGGTTCGGGATAATGAAGTTATCGAGGCTGCTGATAAGAATAATGTAGCTATGGTTTTTACTGGTATTAGACACTTTAAACACTAAGAGGATGTATGGGAATTTTTAATATTTTTTCGTCAGATATTGCAATGGATTTAGGTACTGCTAATACCCTTATCCATATTAAAGGAAAGGGAATTGTCCTTAATGAACCCTCAATCGTTGCATTTGACAAAAACAGCAAAAAAATTATTGCACTTGGAAATAAAGCAAAAGAAATGCAGGGGCGCGAACATAAAGAAATTAGAGTAACTCGGCCTATGAGAGATGGAGTTATTGCCGACTTCGAAATTGCCGAAGGCATGATCAGAGCTTTCATTAAAAAAGTAAGCCCTAGCCCTATCGCCAACAGAAGAATTATCGTGGCAGTTCCAAGCGGCATAACCGAAGTTGAAAAAAGAGCAGTCAGGGACAGCGCTGAGCACGCTGGTGCCAAAGAAGTCCACCTGATCGCTGAACCTATGGCTGCGGCTATCGGTATCGGCATCGATGTGGATGCCCCGGTCGGAAATATGATAATCGATATTGGCGGGGGTACTACCGAAATAGCTGTTATCGCCCTCTCTGGTATCGTTAACGAGGAATCAATAAGAATTGCTGGCGATGAAATGAACTATGCAATTGTTCAGCACTTTAAGAAAAATCATAATATCCTTATCGGTGAAAGAACCGCAGAAGGAATTAAATGCGAAGTCGGTAGCGCAGTCCCCCTAAAAGAAGAAATGGTTATTCAGGTCAAAGGCAGAGACCTGGTCGGCGGTATCCCAAAAACCACAGAAGTCTCAAGTGTCGAAATTAGAGAAGCCCTTAACGAAGCTGTCGTTCAGATTGTTGATGCAGTCCGACAGGCTCTCGAAAGAACTCCCCCCGAGCTCTCTGCTGATATCCTCGATCGTGGCGTCATGCTAACTGGTGGCGGTGCTCTCCTTAAAGGTCTCGACGAAAGAATTAGAATGGAAACCAACCTTCCTGTTCATGTCGCGGAAGACCCCCTTACCGCAGTCGCTCGTGGAGCTGGTAAAGTAATTGATAACCTTAACCACTATTCAAGAGTTCTTATCCGTAATAGACGCTATTAATGATTCATTACTTAAGACAGATTTGGGATAGGTTCCGGGATTTTATTGTCACAGGGTTTTTATTACTTTTTAGCCTTTTCATTATTACGAAAAGTGAATCTCCCTCTGTCAACAGCTTTAAAACTTTCGTTTTCGGAACATTTTCTTTCGCTACCTCTTTTGTTTCGAATGTAATTCTTATGACCGACCTTAGAAGTGAAAATGAGGAATTACGCAGAAAAACTGCGGAACTGATGCTGGAAGTTAATTCACTTAGAGAATATGGAATCGAAAATGAATCCTATAAGCAAATGCTTCAACTTAAGGATACTTCCACACTTTCCCTTGTCACATCTAAAATAATTGCCAAATCCTTCTCACCTGCTCAGGGTACAATCACTCTTGATAAAGGCAGCAACGATGGGATAATGGTCGGTATGCCTGTGATAAACGGAAATGGACTGATTGGTATTGTTCACTCCGTATCTTCTGCTTTCTCAATCGTCAGAACTCTCAGAAATGTCCATCTCAAACTGATAATTAGAAATGAAAGAAGTCGCTCCGAAGGCATTCTCAAATGGACTGGAGAGTATCTCACTGTTACCAATCTTCCCAAAACGGCAGACGTTAAACATGGAGATCGCATCGTTACCTCGGATATTAGCTCCGTTATTAACAAACCCCTCTTCGTAGGAAGAGTAGCAAAAATTATTAATCCTGAAAGCGGCTATTTCAATGACCTTATTATTAGCCCGGGTGTCGATTTCAACTCCATCAAGAGCGTATTTGTTGTTAAAACAACACAATTCCCCTTAAATACGTTACCCCAAACTAACGAAAGGGGAGAACAATGAAAACCGGATGGTTTTACCCTCTCCTTATCTTTTTCCCGCTGCTTCTTATTCAAATAGTTGTGATTCCTCTCATTTCTCTTGACGGTTTTGTTCCCAATCTCCCACTCATAGCACTTGTCTTTTTCACTCTGAAAAATGGTAGGCTTTTCGGTGCTGTTTCAGGTTTTGTTTATGGCCTGCTCATAGATTTAATTATCGGAAGCCTGATTGGTAGCACAATGTTTTCCTTCACCGCGGCAGGTTTCACAGCCGGTCTCTTCTTTAATGAAAACAAAATTGAGAACTATCTCCGCTCTTATGTATTCATCCTCATTCTTTTCCTTTCCTCCTTGGTACATGAAGTATTAATATTTGTAATTCTGTCATTCGGTGCTGAAGGTGATGCTTTTACTGGTATTATTCGTCAGAGTATCTACGCTAGTTTATACACTTCGCTTATCGGCAGTGCTGTCATTATTCTGTTTCCTGGAAGGAAGTTTTTCTAGTGACCGTATTTTCGACTACTCAGAAAAAAAGTTTATTAACGGCAATTATCGCTGTGGTTGCCTTCTTCTATGCCTTGCGCCTGTTCCAGATGCAGGTGCTCGAATTTGAAAAATTCGATGCTAAGTCCTCAAGCAACAGCATTAAAGCTATTGAACAAATACCTTTAAGAGGCGTATTCTATGATAGGAATATGAATCTATTGGTTGAAAACACCCCCGCTTATACCGTAAGGATTTTCCCTTCAGAGTATAATACCAAAGCAAATAAATTCCTGGAAGGCGTGCTTGGGCTCGATTCGGGATATATCGCTAACCAGCTTTATAAAAATAGGATATTCTCAAAATTCGTTCCGATTAAAATTCAAAGAGGTGCAAGTTTCGAAGCTGTTGGTTGGATCGAAGAGAATAAAGAAAATCTTCCTGGAGTTGATTATATAATTGAAATGCAGAGAAATTATCCATCTGGAGTTATGGGCGCACATGTCTTTGGCTACTCCAAAGAAATTAGTCAGAAACAACTCGAGCAAAACTCTGATGGCTTCTATAATCCCGGTGATTTAATTGGGTATTCCGGACTGGAACGAAGCTATGAAGAGTTCATTAGAGGCAAAAAAGGTTTTAACTATATCCTCGTCGATTCACGTAGAAGGGAAATTGGGAAGTTCAAGGATGGCTTAAGAGACGTTGCTTCAATAAAAGGTTCGGATTTGGTTCTTGGAATTGATTTGAATCTTCAGCGGGTGCTCGAAGAGTCCATGCTCGGTAAAGTTGGCGCTGGTGTCGCTATAGAACCTTCAACTGGTGAGATTCTCGCTTTGGTAAGTTCTCCCGATTTCGATTTGAATCAGTTCTCTTACGTCACCTCTCGCGATTATCTGTCTGATCTGTTATCAGATAAAAGAAAACCACAATTTAACCGGGCAACTAGCTCTAAACATCCTCCTGGTTCAACTTTCAAGATTCTTTGTGCTATTGCAGGTCTTGAATCAGGTGTCATTAATGAAAACTCAACCCTCTTTTGTGGGGGAGGCTTTACTTTTGGAAGATTCTTCAAATGTCATGGAGCTCACGGTTCTATTAATGTCGTTCATGCTATCGAAAAATCCTGCAACTCCTTCTTCTATCAGTTAATATTTAAAATCGGACTGAATCGCCTTGCTGACTATGCTGAACTTTTTGGTTTGGGGAAGAAAACCGGAGTTGACATTAAGGAGGAAGTTAAAGGTCTTATTCCTCGAACCAGTTATTATGAAAAAATTTATGGTAAAAACTGGCCCCAGGGTATTCTGGTGAGTCTTGGAATTGGACAAGGTGAAATAGGCGCTACTCCATTGCAATTAGCTCATTTTACGGCATTAGTGGCAAATAATGGCAAATCCTTTGCACCCCACTTTGTTAGAGGGTTCCTGGATGAAAACAAAAAGTTGCATTCTCTCAAATTCAGAGAAATTAATACTGGAGTTAGCCAAAAAACTTTCGATCTTGTTAAGGAAGGAATGTTTTTGGTCGTAAACGGAGCAGGTACTGCTACCGCCATAAGAATGCAGGAAATTAAAATATGTGGCAAGACCGGAACCGCCCAAAACCCTCATGGACAGGATCACGCTTGGTTTATTGGGTATGCTCCCGCAGATAACCCGCAAATCGCTGTTGCTGTGCTTGTTGAAAATGTCGGTTTCGGTGGCACACATGCTGCCCCAATTGCCAAAAGAATGATCGAAACTTACTTGTTAAAAAATAAGCCGGAACTCTTTAAAAATAAACAAGATAGCCTTAATCCTATAAATAAATTCAGAGGTTTTCTTGAGAATTGATTATAAACTAAACGATAAATTCGACCTTTCTCTCTTTTCCGCTGCATTAATTCTTATTGTAATGGGACTGATGGGTATCTACAGTTCAACTCAAAACACACCTCATGTTATGCTCAATTTCGAAAAGCAATTATTCTCTCTTGGTGTGGGAATGGCTGGTCTTATTATTATTTATTTCTTACCTCTTAACTTTTTCAAAGTAATTTCTCTCCCTACTTATGCAGTTTCTATATTTTTACTCGTTGTCGTGCTCCTGATAGGAAAAACTGTCGGGGGAGCAAAGAGTTGGATTGGGTTGGGTATTTTTAGTTTTCAACCAGTTGAATTGGCAAAGTTTGCTTCTGTCCTCGCACTCGCTCACTATTTGAGCAAACCCAATATTAATCTGGATAACCTAAAAGACATTTTTATTACTCTTGCCATCGGACTCGGTCCCGTCCCCCTCATCCTGCTTGAACCGGATATGGGTAGTAGTTTCGTTTTCTTCGGCTTTGTGCTGATTATTCTCTTTTGGCGGGGTTTAAGTGTTTTTGGTATTTACGTTGTGATTAGTCCGGTTATCATTGCCATAAGTTCACTCCTTGGTACCTGGTATTTTGTGGGTGGTGCTATAATCGTATTAGCTCTCCTGTTTTACTTTAAAAAAGATCTTTTTACTAGTGGCGCTATAATGGGACTTAATCTCTCAACCGGTTTTTTTGTAGATTACTTATATAATTTTCTGAGTCCTCATCAGCAGAAACGAATTGCATCTTTTATTGACCCGATGTCGGATCCCCTTGGTGCCGGCTATAATTCCATTCAGGCTCAGGTCGCCATCGGTTCAGGCGGGCTCTTTGGCAAAGGTTTTCTGAATGGAAATCAAACTCAGCTTCAATATATTCCGGAACAATGGACAGATTTTATTTTCTGTGTTATAGGAGAAGAATTTGGTTTTATTGGCAGTGTTCTTCTCGTGTTTCTTTTTATCGTCCTCTTTACTCGGATTCTGAAAACTGCAGTAGTGGCTAAAGATGATTTCTTTGGAATTGTTCTTGTCGGTATTTTTAGCATCTATTTCATTCATTTCATTATTAATATCGGAATGACAATCGGTATTTTACCCATTATTGGTATCCCTCTTCCGTTTGTTAGTTATGGCGGAAGTTCACTGCTCATTAATCTTGCAATGCTTGGACTCGTTCTTAATGTTTATAAAAGCCGGATAATTTAGTGAGGATCTACTATGAACTCAAAAGATAAGTTTTTTGTGAAGATAAAAGATGGAAAACACATTTGTGTGGGTTTGGATTCCGACATTAAAAAGATTCCAAAGTTCCTTCTCAAATATCCGGATCCCGTCTATGAATTTAATAAAATAATCATTGACTCTACTCTGGATACTGCCGGTGCTTATAAATTTAACTTCGCATTCTATGAAAGCAATGGAATTCAGGGTTTAACCAGTCTTAAAAAATCTATCGGGTATATCGGGAATAATAATTTTATAATTGCAGATGCAAAGCGGGGAGACATTGGAAATACTTCCCGAATGTACGCCTTATCCATTTTTGAATTCTTTAATGCTGATGCTTCCACTATAAATCCTTACATGGGATTCGACTCTCTGGAACCCTTCCTCTCATTTACCGAAAAAATTAATTTCATTCTTGTGCTGACTTCTAATCCCGGTTCTAATGACTTCCAGAAATTAAAAACTAATAATGGCCTCTTCCTTTATCAGGAAATCCTCAACAAAATAAATTCCTGGAATAAAGAAAAAAATTGCGGTATTGTCTTTGGTGCTACTCAACTTGAGGAAATTGCTAATAATATGGACAGACTCAATAATATCCCTTTACTTATTCCGGGAATAGGTGCGCAGGGAGGAGATCTTCAAAGTCTTATCAAACTCTTGAAGCAAAACAACTACCGGAATTTTCTGATTAACTCAAGCCGGGGGATAATCTATAAAGATAGTACAGAATTATTCGGAGAAGCCGCCAGAGAAGAGCTCCTTAAACTAAATAATGTTATTACATAGTTCTGATTACTATATTTCTTCAGCTAGTTTCAGGAATCGCTTATAGGGTATTGCTATGTGGCTTTCTGCAGTCAGTGCTCCGTTTGAGATTCTTATCATCGATACCTTTGCTGCTGTTTCTTCGTCTGGAGCTTCGTATATATCAATAAAATCGTACTCACCCAATAATGCGTAATGACTTAGGAATTTTACCTCCGGACATTTTTCCTTTACCTGATCCAGCCAGGCTCTGCCTATCGAACTTCGGTACTTGATTTGTTTTGATACCTCCGGCGATAACTTTGTTAGAAGAATGAATGTTTTCATTTTACCTCCTATTAATTAATACCAATCGCTATATAGACCTTCCAATAAAATCTCATTTTTCTTTTTTGGATCAAGCGCTTCGTATTCTTGCTTCTCACGCTGGATTTTTTCAAATATTCTTTGTTGTTCTGCAACAATTGTATCAATATACTCCTTCTCCCTCCTTTTTCGGAGAAAGTCTTTCGCAACCATTGGAAATAATTCAAGCAGTAATACTTCCTTTTCTGTCTTAGCTAATTTTACCTCTCCATATTCTGGGATTACCGGATTTTCCTGTGGAATGTATGAATTTGTGTCATATGGCACCTCTTTCTTGGAACCGGTTAATGCTTTCCTGAATTCCGGATCAACAGGAATAGGAGTCTTCCCATAAGTCCCCTTTACAAGATTTACATACTGGGCTGTTTTGGTAGTATAAAATGGTTGTTCCTTTACTTCATCCATTACACAGTTTACTGCTTGTACCCCAACTATCTGTGATGTAGGTGTGACAAGAGGGGGAAGCCCTGCATCAAGACGGACTTGCGGGATCACTTCCAGTACCCTGTCAAACAGATGATCCAGTTTAGCTTGTTTTAATTGCGCAGTGATATTTGTATACATGCCACCGGGAATTTGTGCTTCTTTGACTGCTAAATCGGGTTCCGGGAAGTTGAAGTATTTTTCAATTTTTTGGGTTGTAAGAAGCACGTTATCATAATCATCTTTCTGTGCATACTCGATAGCATCCTCAAATGCTTTTTCAATCGTCTTCGGAAGTTTATCCTTGAAAATATTAAAATCCTTGGGGAAAATTTTCAACTCATCATATTTATCAAGTTCTTTCCGGATCTCCTTAAGTTGAATTGATATTTTTTGTACTGATTCCGGATTTACGTTTGTTTCCATGCCAAGTCTGCTTGCGAATAACTGAACTAATTCAAATGCAGGAGCTGCAGGACCGCCGGCAAATGGCATAAGTACAGTATCAACTATATCCGCTCCCTTTACCATTGACACAAGAACAGACGCTAATCCAAATCCCGGCGTGCAGTGTGTGTGTATGTCAAGAGGTATTTTCAATTTCCTTTTTAAAGCCGAAACCAATGGCCCCGCAACTTCTGGAGTAATTAATCCCGCCATATCTTTTATGGTTATCATATCCGCACCAAGTTTCTCAAGTAACTCAGCTTTCTTGATAAAATACTCTATCGTAAAAATCTCTTTCGGAATTCTCTTTCCACCAATTACTGATTTTACTTTCTTTAATAAACTGAAATGAGGATCAACTGTATAACAAACTGCACAATCCACTAGCCCGCCGGATTCTTTGATAAATTTTATTGTTGATTTCATATTCTCAACATCATTTAACGCATCAAAAATACGCATTATATCAAGACCGCTTTGAACTGAGTTCTTACAAAAACCTTTGATGACCGAATCTGGATATGGATTATACCCAAATAAATTTCTTCCCCGGCTTAAGGCTGCAAGTTTGGATGTGGTCCCTGTTATTTCTTTAATCTTTTCTAGTCTTTCCCATGGATCCTCATTTAAAAAACGCATGACAGAATCGGGAATGGCTCCCCCCCATACTTCCATTGCATAAAAATTGGCATCCTTGTAAAATGGAAGAACGCGGTCTATCTGACTTTGAGTCATTCTCGTTGCAAATTGTGATTGTTGACCGTCTCTTAAAGTTAAATCCCTTATTAATAGTTTTTTCTTCATATTATTTTTTTCTTATTTCTTTTATAATTTTTTCTACTGCAAATTTAAGACTTTTTGTAATAATTATTCGTCTTTCTGTCTCGGCTGTAATATGCTTGCGATGCTTCATGCCATGACCGGTCAAAACGTAAATTCCTCTGGCTCCGGAATTCACTCCAAGTAGTGCATCCGACAAGTGATCCCCTATTACATAGGAACGCTGGAGATCTATGTTAAATTCTTTTGTCGCATCAATAACTGATTTTATCTCAGGTTTTCTGCACCCACATTTATCCTCAGCAGAATGAGGGCAGGTGTAGATTTTCTCGATTTTTATTCCTTCATTCCTCAACTTGTCTAAAATGAAGTTGTGTATTGCTTCCAGCTGCTCAAAACTAATTAATCCCTGTGCAATTCCTGCCTGATTGGTGACTATAAATAGCTTAAAATAACTTGCAAGAGTTCTCAAAGATGAAAAAGTAAAGTCGTAAAACTCAACATCGGATACTGAATTTATATAACCTTTATCCTTTATAATTGTTCCGTCACGATCTAAAAAAACTGCTGCATACATAATATTTTAATTCTCGGAATTATTATTCTTTGCGCTCTGAAGCGAAAGCAGTTTTGCTATGGCAATGTTGAGTCCTGTCAGGAACCAAACCATCGTAATTATCTCATGGTCTCCGAAATTCCACTCTGTAAAACCTGAAACAAGAAAAGCTATGAATGAACCATTAATCCCCAAAGACAGGGAAGAATAAAACTCGGTATTGCCGGCTTGCTTGTAAGTTCGATAATTCAGTACGATTATTCGTAGCATCATATATACAAAAGTTAAAAAACCGATGATTCCGAATATTGCCAGTATATGAAAAAAGTTGTTGTGAAGATGACCCTGTATCTCCTTGTCATAATAATTTTTATACCGTTTGTACAAATTGGCAAGATCAATATCTCCGACACCAAAAAGTGGATGATCAGCCAACATTTTCAAGCCTGCATTCCACAGCTGTAAACGTGTCGCATTGGAAATATTGTATGGGTCAAATATGCTTCTTAAGCGGCTTTGCTTTTGTGAAGTAAGAAAGACGTATGAGTCGTTTGCTGCTAAAGAATTGATTGGTTCTAATAAACTCACTTCAAAGCCGGGTTTAATTATTCCATCATTTCTTCTGGCAATCGAGAACAGTTTTCCTGCACCATCAGCAAAGAAAATAAAACGTTCATTAAATGTAGCGTATCTTATGTTTCTTATTGTTTTACTGCTGTCTGTCGGGATAATCGAACAGTTGAAAATCGAATAAGTTTTCAATCCATCGCTGTTTGAAAGATAGAGTATGTTATCTTTCAAAAAAATGAAATCGGAAGTAACAGGAATCTTCGCAGAGGTCTCATGAATTGTCAGGATAAAAACACTTTTACCGGGAGCGAGCAGAACAATCCTCATCGAGTCAAGGCCCATCCGCATATACTCCTCATCCAGCAGAGTGCGGTGGATTTCTGATTTATTGGAAATATCCGGAAATACCGTCAGTCCGCTGTCCTTATCCAGAACAGCAAGACTGTTTTCGAAAAGCTTATAATCCACCGTATAACCGGGAGATACAAATTCTTCAAGTTTTACCGGTTCTTTCCGGTTTCCTTTTGAATTATTATTTAATTCATGTAAAAAGAATCTTGTGTCCGCCAGATAAGTCAATCCGAGGGAATCGTTTATTTTGAACGACTCATTCACGGGTGCCGGAAACTTAGACTTGCTGACTGCTTTGAAGTTGTTGTATTCCACCAACCCGTTCTCATAATCACTCAGTAGAAAGTCCTTACCGTAGTTATTATGAGGGAGTATGGACTGAGCCCTCCCTTCAGTCTCAAATACTTGATACGGAGAAACAGGGTCTTTGAGATCAAGCACTATTACTCTGCTTGAAGAAGTGTCCAGTAGAAAAGCAAGTATGATGACAACTGATAAAACCGCTAAATATAGGTACTTGCGGTTCAGAATAATTATGAATATTATTCCTGCAAATGCGCCAATCCATCCCGTACGCTTGTATGTGGCTATCAGAGCTATGGCCGAAAGAATAAAGAGAGCAAAGTAAAGAAGCCGCTTCTTCAGATTTCCTTTTTCATTTATCAGGAAAGCGAAAAATATCACAACCACAAAACTTATTATCTCACTTGTGGTAATTGGGTAGTGAAACAATCCCGGACCCGATTGCTGGACTCCGTAGAGGTTAGATAAATAATGTTCGACCGCAAAAATTACATATATGATAAGACTTATTGTCGCAAAACCCAGAAAGAAATAGGCTGCGTACTTTATTTTCTTTCCATCAGAACAAAAAACAAGAGTTGTGTAAAGTACCGGTATCAACAATACTCTTTTCAGAAAATTCTGGAAGGAAGAACCTATATCTGCTGAAAAGAGTGTTGAAAAAATCATGGCAACAATAAAGAACAGAAAAGCAAACTCAAGTCCGGTTTTCACGAATGGATTCTTTTTAACAACAAAAAACTTTATAAGTATAAAGGTCAGCGCTCCAAAATAGCCAATCTGATTTATGAATATGGAATTAGTCAGCGAAAGCAGGAAAAGAGAGTATAGAACAGTAATAATAATATCAAAAGCCTTTTCAGTTTTTGCGTTTTCCATAACTAACCCCTGAACTGCATTTCATAAAACTTCCGGTACAGTCCTTTTTCATCGGTTATTAATTCGTCATGCGTGCCGGTCTGGACTATTTTCCCTTCGTCAATCACAATGATTTTTGTAGCGTTACGGATAGTGCTTAATCTGTGTGCAATTACAAAGGTTGTACGGTTTGTCATTAGTCTTTCAATTGCTTCCTGCACAAGAATTTCCGATTCATTATCCAGAGACGAGGTTGCCTCGTCAAAAATCATAATCTGTGGATCTTTCAGCAAAGCACGTGCGATTGATAGACGCTGTCTTTGTCCCCCTGATAATTTCAAACCTCTTTCACCAATAATCGTATTATAACCATCCGTAGTTTCGGTTATAAAACCGTGAGCATTTGCTGTTTTAGCTGCTTCGATAACTGCATCCAGCGGAAATTCCTCCAGCCCGTATGCAATATTGTTTTTTATTGATTCATTAAAGAGAATTGTCTCTTGAGTAACTATACCCATTAGTTTCCTGAGATCCTCAATTTTAATCTCCTTAATGTCATTTCCGTCAATCACTATTTTCCCTGATGAAGGATCAAAGAAGCGGGGGAGCAGGTCAATCAGCGTTGACTTTCCTGCACCACTCGGACCAACGAACGCCACAACCTCCCCCTTCTTTACTTCGAAGGAGATATTCTTCAATATCAATTCGTCGGAATCATCATAGTGGAAAGAAACATTCTCAAAAACAATGTTTTTATTAAAATTCGTAATGCTTAATGGATTCTCGACATCCTTTATTTCCGGTTTTGTATCGATGATTTCGAAAATCCTGTCACCTGCGGCCGAGGATTCCTGAATCCTGTTGTTAACACTGCTTAATTCTTTTATCGGTGGCATAAGTTGAAAAATTGCGAAAAGGAATCCAAGAAACTCACTTGCCTTCAGTGATTTATCAACCAGCACAAGTTGTCCCCCGTAATAGATAATTATCACCCCGATTATCACGCTTAAAATTTCTGTTATCGGGGAAGAAAAATTCCGAATCCTGGTGATGCGTAAATTCAATCTGAAAAACTTGTTTGTCTCCTTATGGAATTTCTTATTCTCAAATTCCTCCATGCTGAATGCTTTCACGACTTTAACCCCCGAAATAGTCTCCTGTATAACGCTTGTTATATCAGCCATTTTTTCCTGAATGTAAGTGCTGACGGTCCTTAGTTTAATACCAATCCAACCGATAACGATCATAGAAAAGGGGAGTATCAGAAGTGCGAATATTGTCATCTTCCAGGAAATTGAGAGAGCGATGCCAAGGAAAACAAGTATCGAAAGAGGTTCACGTATCATATTGAAAAATGTGACTGAAACACTCGAAAGCACAACCGCTACATCATTGGTAAGGCGGGAAATCAGATTACCAACGCGCTCATTCTTGAAATAGCTCATCGGTAGTTTGTGAAGATGCATGTACGCCTGGTTGCGCAGATCTTTCATAACCCCCTGTTCCACATACGCAAGGAAATAGGATTGCAGATAGCCGAAAATGTTTTTCAGCATGAAAGCAATAAGTACTATCAAACATATCCGCAACAGGGTATCGAGTTGAGTGCCAGAAAAAAGAAAAGCATTGAACTGTTCCGATACTGAATCTATGGTATCCTTCAGAAAACCCGGAATAAAGCTATCTCCGGTTGAAGGTATTGAGGATACAACCTCCTTTTGGGAACCCGACTCCTGAAACAAGGAATCAAGCAGGGGAATGGAGAGATAAACAGAAACTCCGTTGAGCAGGGCATAGAGTATCGTGCATATAATTGACAGGCTCAGGTGTTTCCAGTATGGTTTTATGTAGGTCAGTAATCTAAAGTATGTTTTCACGCAATTTGCTTAATTAAGAAAAAAATGTACTGTTAAGTTATCAATAAATATCAAAAAATTAAAGAAGATTATTCAGCCCCTTGGATGATACATTTTATGCTCCTGCTTAATGAATTCGGGGTCAATATGTGTGTAAATCTGAGTAGTGGAAATATCCGCATGCCCAAGCATTTCCTGTACAGCTCTCAAATCAGCCCCCCCCTCTATCAGATGAGTTGCAAAAGTATGCCGGAATGTATGGGGATGGATATCCTTATTAATTTGGGCTTCCTCAACACACTTGCGAAGGATTTTCCAGATCCCCATCCTGGATAACTTGGTACCCCGGTTACTTAGGAACAGGAAAGAAAGACTCTTCCCTTTTTTTTCAAGACTGGGTCTGCTTTTTACCAGATACTGCTCTATATATTTTATTGCTTCAGAACCAATCGGGACAAGGCGTTCCTTGTTTCCCTTACCCAGCACTCTTATTATTCCATCTTCAAGAAAACAATCTGAAAGCTTGATGTTGATTAGCTCGGAAATCCTTAGTCCGCAGGCATAAAAAACCTCAAGCATAGTTCGGTTTCTCAGACCGAAAGTATCTTCAGTATCGGGGATCGCGAGGATCGCATTAACCTCCGGAAGAGTCATCACTACAGGAATCCGGTTTGGTAGTTTAGGTGGATTGAGTTTGTCCATCGGATTTATTCGGATATAATCCTGCAAAAGCAAATGTATGAAAAATCCTTTCACTGAGGAAAAATAACGTGCCACGGAGGTGGCAGATAATCCGGAGGACGAAAGCTGCTTGAAAAAAGCCCGTAAGTCTGCCGTTGTTACAGTACTTAAATCCCGTATTCCCGAGTCGGAAAGGAATTCAATGCACAAAGTCAGGTCGGTCCTGTAAGAATTAATAGTGTTATCCGATAAGTTCTTTTCAACTTTCAGGGATGAGAGATAGTCTTTCAGAAAGGGAGTCAGATTGTTTTCTGGGTCGCTCAATCTTTCTTCTCTAACTCATCCTGTTGGGGGTATCTGATCCTTTTGTGACGTTGACCTACTAGAAATCCGATAAAAGTCTCCCTGATTTTTCTGATATCCTTCAGAGTGAGATTCGAATCATCGAGCTGACCATCCGCAATCCGCCTGTCTATAAGATTATTAACCAGGTTTTCAATCTTTTCGGGGTCCGGTTTCTCCATAGCCCGTACTGCGGATTCACACGCATCAGCAATCATTACAATGGCGGTTTCTTTACTGTCCGGTTTCGGTCCCCGATAACGGTAGTCATTCTCATCAGCCTCCCCGTATAGCTGTTGTGCCTTGTCATAGAAATATGTGATTATGGTTGTACCATGATGCATCGGTATAAAGTTTATTATCTCCGGCGGGAGTGAGTTTTCTTTAGCCAGTTCCATTCCTTTTTCGATATGTCCGATCAGTACGTTCACACTTTCCTTCGGAAGGATATCCTCGTGTGGATTGGAATTATTCAGCTGATTTTCAACAAAGTATTGCGGGGTTATTGTTTTTCCGATATCATGATAATATGCTCCGACCCTCGCCAGTAATGCATTAGCCCCGATTGCCTCCGCAGCAGATTCTGCAAGTGTTCCCATCGTGATTGAGTGACTGAATGTCCCCGGCGCCTTTCGCGCCAGATCCCTTAACAGGGGTCGGTCAAAGTTAGTTAGTTCAAGCAGGGTCAGGTCGGTTGTGATTCTGAAGAAACGTTCAAAGAATATTAATAGCCCAAAAGTAAGCACAGGGCTTAGGAGCGCATTTGATACTGCAAAAGCTGATTCTAAAAGTATCTTGTCATACGAATCATATCTTTCAAAGGCAAAAGCCAGAATTGTCACAACATAACCGAGGAGTATGTATGTAAAAGACTTGAAAATATGGGAGCGATTCTTTATGTCACGTACTGTGTAAACCGAGAAAGCCCCGGCTACAATATTCATAACCACAAAAGCATAATCATTCCCGCGAAGCGCTCCGGTAACCAGTGATATAATTACTGTACTGTAAAAGCCGATTCTGGAATCAAAAAGAATTGTAAGCAACATGGAAACAACCGGAATAAATATCAGAAGCCGGACAGCATCGTTCACATTGATTATGTTAATAAGATAAGTGACAAAAGAAATCCAGATAAATAAAATCGCAAAAATGGTTAGCTTTAGGTTGTTGCCAAAAACTTTTGGTCTGAAATGATGTAAATAAATACCCAGCAAAAGAATCAGAAATGCTATATGTAAAAACTTCCCGATGTTCTGAAGTATAATCCCCTCTGCGCCAATTGTTTCCCCTTTTGCAATTCTGAAGGAATCAATTTTTTGTTTGCTTTCGGAAGTAATCCTGTCGTGCTTTGCTATTATCCTCTCGTTTTCATTCACGATGCCCAGATACTTTGAAACCTTGTTTTTAGCTAGCTCACGTTCCTGCTCGGTAGCGGTTTTGTTATAAACCATATTCGGGAAAATAAAATGCCGGGCGTATTCAAGTATAAATCCGCGCTTTTCATCCTCGAGGTCATACGTCCGCAGCTGGTTTCTCAAAGGTTCAATAGCGTTTTTTGTATCGTAGAATTGGGATTTCAGTTCTATCTGGTCAATGTTCCCGATTCTCAGGGCTATGCTGTCCCGGTTAAGCTGAGTTTCGGGAATGCTTAACACACCTATAGTATAAATCTGCTTCAGGAAACTCTCAACCTTGAAGAAAATATCGTTCAGGGAGAGTGGTCCTCTCCGCCCTCTTCTTGTTTCGTTTCCTCTCAATTCCTTAAAATAGAGAAATGTTTCCCTCGAGAGGAAAGTGGGGTTAAACACCTGCGGGGAATTACCGGAAGTTCCGTCATCCAGTATTCCAAGCAGGAACTGATTAAATCTCTTCAGCGAATCAATGCTGAGTACAGGCACTTCATTTCGTTTGATAAAAATCGGAATCACGCTTGACTGTGCCCGTTCAACTTCTTTTTTATATGATGCGGAGTTTTTATAAACCGGGAAACTGAAGGGGGCAATCAGATCGTCCTTTATCCAGACCGTACCGATATTGACTTCCGTCTCTATCGATTCTCCCCGGGGAAACATCATTACAATAAGCACAATGGTCACAAGGTAGATAAGTGCTTTAATCCTCCGGGCAGTCATGAGTTTCTCGGTGGTCATCTTTAACTTCCGTTCCTTACCGAAATCAGCATTTGCAGAAATTCTGCAACGGCATCTTCATTATTTGTGCGCATTGTCTTAATCTGTGCGGCGTACCGGATTTCCGCAACTGCATTTGCGGGAGCAACTTTCAGCGCTTTTGTTTCAAAGAGTGACTTGTCGTTATACCAGTCCCCGATAACTGCCGTCTCCGATATTTTTACTCCTATTTTTCTAATCAGACGGAACAGGGCTTTTGCTTTCGAGGAACCTGCTTTTCTTATCTCAAGGCAGTAAACCCCCGGGGAAGAATGCGATTTGAACAGATTGGTGTAAAGCCCGAAAGTGTAGGGAAAATTTAGCCGTTCATTTATCTCGCTTAGGTTTTCCCGGCTGTCGCTGGCTAAAACGATTTCCAGACATTTCTTTGAATAGGGGATATAATCCTCTACCTGCACAAAGGCAGCTCCGTATTTCTCAATTATCGAAAAAATGTTTTCGTTGTGTTCGGTATAATAGATCGCATTCTCATGGCAGAAAGCAACTAAGGAAAGATACCGGTTTGCATAATTCAGGGCTTTGATGGCTTTCTTCTGAGGTATAAAAGATTCAAAGAAAATTTTTCCGGTGGAATTGCTTTTTATCAGCGAGCCGTCCAGCGAAATAAGCGGGATGTCAAGATTCATTTGCTTTGCATAATCCATTATCGAGGAATGGAGTCTGCCGCTCGCAATGGTAAACTTTACCCCCTCCTGTTTCAGACGCGCAATCAGTTTCAGACTTTCGGAGCCGATCTCACCCCGATCGTTAAGCAGCGTCCCGTCAAGATCAAGAACAACCAGTTTTATATTTTTTAATATATTTTTATCAACCATAAAGTAGTTTAATTAATTCGGATTTCCGAACTTGCCAAATTTCTGTAGATTACCACCACCGACACGGAAGCCGCAATCAGAGCAATAACCGCATTTATGTAACTTCCAAAAATAAGGTATCCTATCCCAAATAACAATGAATAAACAAGTACAACTCCAAAAAACCAGTTTACGAACATTTTGAAGAAACCGGTGTCACTTTTTACATTTGGCAACTTATCCGAGATTTTTTTCCAAAGGACTCCGCCGGGATATATTCTTGTATAGAAATCCATTAAGGTTTTTTCGTCTGTAGGTTTGGTCAGAAAAGTAACCACAAGCCAAACCACGGTTGTTCCTCCTACCAGGAAGAAAAGTGTATCGGGGAATATGATTCCCGCATATTTTACAAAGGGATAAATCACAAAGGGAGTGATCATTGCAGAGATCTCAGACCATGCGTTGATCCTCCACCAGAACCATCGGAGTATTAGCACCAAACCGACTCCCGCTCCGCACTCCAAAATAAACTCCCACGCTCCCGAAATCCTCGAAATGAAAAGGGTTACGAATACGGAGATTATCATCAGCGCTACAGTCATTATTCGGGATGCTCGTACGTATGTTTTTTCAGTCTTGTCCGGATTCAGAAACCTTTTGTAAAAATCGTTTATTAAATAACTTGTTCCCCAGTTTAGCTGCGTTGCGATAGTGCTCATATATGCGGCAAAAAATGCTGCTACAAGCAGTCCCTTAAGTCCAACCGGAAGAAAATCGTTAATAGCATAAATATACCCCATCCCTTTGTCTGCTGTTGACAGGTTGGGATAAAGCACCAGCGCACATAGCCCGACTATTATCCATGGCCAGGGTCGTAGTCCGTAATGTGCTACCTGAAAAAAGAGTGTTGCGAACAGGGAGTGCTTCTCGTTCTTTGCGGACATCATTCTCTGGGCAACGTAGCCGCCCCCCCCCGGTTCCGCTCCCGGATACCAGCTTGCCCACCACTGAATACCGATAAATGCTATAAACGAGGTTACCGTTAACGCAAACGCTCCTCCAATGCTCACCTCATCAGTAATTACTGGAAAGAAATTGAATGTGAACGATGGCAGCTTTTCCTGCAGTCCTGCAACGCCTCCGATCTGTGGTGAGTTAACCACTATTATCGCTAGCATTATACAGCCGAACATCGCGATAATGAACTGGAAAGCATCTGTAACTACTACCCCCCACAGTCCGGAGATTGCTGAATAAATTGCAACCAGCAGCATGCACGCAAAGACATAATAAATAACTACTTCCTCGGGCACTCCAAAAATTCCTTTAAGCACCGAGGTCATTGCTTTATTAACCCATCCCATAATTATCACGTTCATAAAGAGCCCCAGATAAATCGCTCTGAAGCCCCGCAGGAAGCGGGCAGGCTTGCCTGAGTAGCGTATCTCTGCAAACTCTACTTCCGTCATTATTCCGGCACGCCGCCAGAGCCTTGCAAAGAAAAATACAGTAAGCAAACCGCCAAACACAAAATTCCACCAAACCCAGTTCCCGGATATTCCGTTCTTTGCCACTAACTCGGTCACCGCTAGCGGAGTGTCGGCAGCAAAGGTTGTTGCCACCATTGAAAGACCTGCAAGGTACCAGGGCAGATTCCTTCCCGAAAGGAAAAACTCGCTTGTGCTTTTGCCTGCCCGTTTATAATAATATATCGCTATTACAATCGTAAAAAGGAAATAACCAACAATAATCAGATAATCAAAAAATTCCATCGTAGTCCTTCCAATATAAAGAGTATAAACTATTCATTCCTGCTGATTTTCGTAAGTATGTAGCCTATCAGCAAAGTTGTGGCCACACCTACCATTGTGAACCAGGTCCACGCAACCAGCTTCAGAGAGATCACCGCTATCATTACAAAGATTCCGGCAACAAAAGCAGCCAGGGCATCCTCCTGCTTTGCGTTTTTAACTATCAGTCCTAAAAGGAATGTACCCAGCAAACCTCCATAAGTAAACGAGGCAATACTAAGCGCCAGTTCAACAACCGCCTGCGGGGATTCCATAAAAATAATCGCCGAAAAAACGAGCATAACAGCCCAGAATATCGTCAGGTATCTTGAGGTTTTTAATTTCTGCTCCTCGGTCAGCTGCTTCTTTGTGAACGGGAGGTATAGATCCATCATCGCAGAGGAGGATAGTGAGCTTATTGAACCTGCCAGCGTGGACATCGCCGCCGCAAAAAGCCCCGCTATTATTATCCCGGTTACTCCGCTTGGCAGCACTTCTATAATGAATTTCGGGAATATTTCATCCGACTTAAACTGTGTGGCTCCGTAATAGGCGTAAAGACAAACTCCAACGACCATAAAAACAATGAACTGGATTATTACAATCACTCCGCTTCCAATTATCGCTTTCCTGCCGCTGTTAAGCGACTTTGTTGCAAGCAGACGCTGTACTATCAACTGATCAGTTCCATGCGAAGCCATTGAGAGGAACGCACCGCCTAGTAAGCCTGCAAAAAGGGTGTAGGGCTTCGAGAAAAATCCCGATAATCCATTCTCAAATCCGAAGTTGATAATGTTAAACTTGTTTTCCGGACCTGCCGCACTAAGCACCGAGGTCCACCCCTCCGGCAGAAGGTTCAGCAGGAAAATTCCCGAGATTATTGCCCCGCCTAAATAAACGAACATCTGCACCATGTCAACCCAGATCACTCCTTTAACCCCGCCGGTATAGGTGTACACAAGCGTGAAGACGGCAATTATCGCAATTGCTGCGGGGTAGCTTATATCAAGCATGAGTTTAAGCGGTATGGCAGTGGCAAAAAGTCTTACACCGTCTGCCGCAACCCGGGTAAATAGGAACACTATAGAGGCAAACGACCGGGTCTTTTTTCCGAATCGTTGCTCAAGGAAAGAGTAAGCAGTAGTCAGTTCCCCTTTGAAATAAGAGGGGAGCAGCAGGTAGGAAATCGCAATCCTGCCTATCAGGTACCCTACGGTAACCTGAAGGAAGTTAAGGTTGGTCGCGTATGCCAGTCCGGGTATCGAAATAAATGTTAGCGTGCTTGTTTCGGCGGCTACTATTGAAAAACAGACTGCCCACCAGGGAACCACGTCCGACCCGAGGAAATAGTCCTTCATTGATTTTTGTTTTCCCCCCGAAAATACTCCCCATAACGCAATACCTATCAGATATGCCGCGATAATAATATAGTCTACTGTGTATTGTCCCATTGAATACCTTCTGTAATTGGATTATTTTTCTTTAATTAATAATATGGCTTCCTCAACGGAGCCGGCAATAGTTAGTACCTTGTTAAGCCTGGTTATCTGAATCAGCTGGATCATTTTTGGTGATCCGGTTACGAATACCAGGTTCCCTTCTTTTGCGGAAATAAGCCGGTTGGCAACAAGCAAAACGCTTAAACCGGAACTGTCGCATATCTCGATTTTACTGAGATCAACTATAAGATCCCTGAAGTCGCCGTTGCTTATCAGACTGGTAAGTTCCGCTTTTAACAGCCCCGAGCAGCTTGTGTCCAGTTTTATTTCGTTGAAGTAAAAAATCTTTATTCCGTTATTGTCTGCGATATTATAGTTCATAGTTTTATTAGTTTATATAAGTAACTTTTAAAATTGCTGAATGAATTATAAGAATCTGATGAATTAGAAGCAAACTGAAGATTAAAAAACCTGTCGGAAAATTCCTTTCTGAATCCGAATTTTACTGGCGCGGAAACCAGGGAAGTACACAGGAGCGTAAATATTTCATCATTTCTGTTAAGGTTTAGCAGAAGGTCTGCCTCCTGACTATTGATGAGGTTCTTGATGTTCTGCTTGGGAATCTCACCGAATAATTTATCCTTTGGAAAATATTCCTTGATCATCAGGGCATATGAATTCGGGATGAACCGGACGAACTCGCCGTGAATAAGCACGGTGATCTTTTTTTTGCGGGCAACCAGATCCGTTATTATGGAAACGGAGTTCTTTACATCTTCCTCATTTTCCGGGAAAATAATAAATACAGAATTTACCTGCTCCGTGGAACGGGTGTCTATTACGGTTGTGTGGCCGTTCCTTGCGAGTAATCTGACGAACAGGTGCCTGAAAAAATTATTCATAATGGTTTTCCGATAAGTTTAATAAATCCGTCTTCATCAAGTATCTCAACTTTAAGCTCTTTAGCCTTGGCAAGTTTCGAACCGGGGGACTCTCCAACTACCAGATAATCGGTTTTTTTACTTAGCGAACTGACCACCTTGCCCCCCAGTTTCTCAATTCGCGCCTTTGCCTCTTCCCGCGTGAATGAGCTAAGCGTTCCGGTCAGCACAAATGCTTTATTATAAAAGAAATTATCCGCCGGCACATCGGATGTCTTTTTTACCGAAGTAAAATTCAGACCCGCTGCTTTAAGTGCCTCTATCATTAGTCTGTTTTTCTCTTCCGAAAAGTAGCGGATTATGCTGCTGCTTATCCCCGGACCTATTTCGAAAACTGAATTAAGCTCCTCCTCCTCCGCAGCTATAAGCTTGTCGATATCGCCGAAATGCTCCGCCAGTTTTTTGGCAACCCCCGCCCCCACAAGCCGTATCCCTAGTGCAAACAGGACTTTATGAAACGGATTGGACTTGCTCTTCTCTATTGCCGCTAAAAGATTCTCAATGCTTTTCTTGCCAAGTCTGTCAATCCTTATGAGTTCATCCCTGTGCGTCTGCAGTGAATAAATATCCTGTATGTGCTCAAGATAACCGCGGGTTACAAAAAGATCAATAAGCGCTTCCCCCAGCCCCTCAATATCCATGGCGACTCTGGATGCGAAGTGCTCCAGCCGCCCGCGTATCTGTGCGGGACATTCGGAGTTCGGACAGTAGAAGCTAACCTCGTTTTCAGGATGATAGAGCCTGCTTCCGCATTCGGGACAATTTGCAGGATGCGCTTCCGGCAGGGAAGTATCAGCTCGTTCGGAAAGTACTACCGAAACTACCTTGGGAATTACATCCCCCCCTTTTTCGATAAATACTGTGTCCCCCGTCCTTATATCTTTTCTTCTTATTTCATCAAGGTTATGCAGCGTGGCGCGGCTGATGGTGGAACCGGCAAGGAATACCGGATCCAGCTCCGCCACCGGCGTAAGTGTTCCGGTCCTTCCGACTTGCCAGGTTATTCCCAGTATCTTTGTCGTGGTCTGTTTCGCCTTGAATTTATAAGCCACTGCCCACCTCGGTGCTTTGGCGATATTGCCAAGTTCCTTCTGGAAGGGAATGGAATTCACTTTCACAACCGCACCGTCAACTTCATATGCAAGGGCATCCCTTTCCGCTTCAAGCCGGTCACAGGTTTCCATTGCCTCCTGAATATTCCTGCACAGCGTGTAGCCCCGGTTTACCCGGAAACCAAGCTCTTTCAGCAGGATAAGATTTTCATAGTGCGTCTGAAGTTTTAGCGTGTCGCTAAGCAGGGAATAGACGAATATTTTTAAAGGTCGCCCGGCTACAACTGCGGGATTCTGTAGTTTAATGGTTCCGGCAGTAGCATTCCTTGGATTTGCAAAAAGTTTTTCGCCGGCTTCTTCCCGCTCTTCATTCAGCTTCCGGAAGTCGGCAATCTCCATATATACCTCTCCTCTTACTTCAAAGCTTTTCAGGAAGTCCTCCTTGCCGGTGTAGTTCCTCAGTTTCAGCGGCAGTGAACGGAGCGTTTTTATGTTATGGGTTATGTCCTCCCCAATGGTACCGTCCCCCCTGGATAGGGCATAGGTTAGTTTACCGGCTTCGTATAAAAGATTCACTGAAGCACCGTCAATCTTATACTCCACTACGTACTCTATATCCCCGCTGCTTCCAAGCAGTTCTTTCGCGCGTCTGTCAAACTCATACAGCTCCTCCCGGGTGTAAATATTGGACAGAGAGAGCATCGGATAACGGTGTGGGAGTTGCTTTGAATCTTTTATCAGATCCTTCCCGATACGCCGGGTGGGGGAATCCGGGGTTATTAGCGCCGGATATTCCGATTCGAGCTTTTCAAGTTCCTTGACCAGCATATCGAATTCGTAATCCGATATTGCCGGCTCCGCTAGAACATAATACTTGTACTCATGTTCGGCAATTTCTTTTTTTAGTTGTTCGGCTTTGTTAATAATTTCTTGATGCATATACTTACCGGATAGTAGTTAATCGAATACCAGGGGACGAACTCCCTCTTTGTCTATGGTAATCCGCGCCACATTGGTTTTCTGATTTTCAATGGAAAGCGGGTTTCCGTTAAGCGTTAGTTTTACCGAGCGGTAATTCCCAAGCACCATATTGAACGAAGTGGCGGCTTTGATTGTGAGTTCCCCTTTGGGGTGCAGGAAATATTCTTTCGGAATTGCCTCGTCTAGCACAACCTTGATCCAGCATGAATCGGAGGCGGTAAAAGCAAGCGTCAGACTGTCGTAACCCGCTTCCTCCGGGAAGGATTCCTCATAACGGCTTTTGTTTTCCTCCAGTATATCCTCATAAGGCGTTTCCCTGATAATCTCCTCCGGCTCGCTGCCGGTGACCAGGATATAAACAATTGCCGCTACCCCAACAAAACTAAGCAGGATGTATATATAAAAATTACTCTTTAAGGGTTTGGGCGCAAATCCGTTAACCGGTGCGACAGGTCTTTCCGTATCAGTGAAACTCCGCTGCGGCTCGGGTTGAACTTCGGGTTCCGGAGTAAGCGCTTCCGGTGTATATTCTTTCCCCTCTTTTGCAGCAACGTATTTCTTCAGTATCAGTTCTTTGTCAAGTTCCAGTATGGAGGCAAATTCTTTAAGGTATGCTTTGATGTATAGTTCCGGCAGGAATGCAAAGTCCCCCTTTTCCATAGCCTTCAGAAATTTAATATCTATTCTTATACGCGAGGCAATCTGTTCAAGCGTCAGACCAAGAGATTCCCTTTGTGTTTTTAATTCCCCGGCTAGTTTGTTAAACATCAAAGCAGAATTCTCCATAGGTTTGCCTAAGTCTCGGAGATTTTTAATAATCTGGCGGCGAAAGCCCCGTCCATTTTATGCTTGTGCGGAAGCGACTGAACGCAGTTGTCCTTTGTTATCAGATCCCGGTTAACAAAAGGAGAGGGGGAGTCGGGTCTGAATTCCGGATGAGCAGAAAGGAAACGCTTAACCACATCAAAATTTTCCTCCGGTTCCAGTGTGCAGGTGCTGTAAACCACCACACCGCCGGGCTTTACAAGTGACGATGCTTTTTCAAGCAGACGGTACTGTAAATCGGATACTTTCCGGACGTCAAGCAATTCTTTCTTCCATTTTATGTCCGGCTTTTTAGAAAGCGTGCCAAGTCCCGAACAGGGGACGTCGGCAATAACCCGGTCAAACAGCGTATCGGTTTGGTACTCAAGCGCATCCGCCGCCTCCGGTTTCACACAGGTTATCTGCATCCTTTCCAGCATTTTCCTTAGGGTGTCAATCCTGACTTCAAATTTATCAAGCGCAACTATCTCTCCGGTGTTGTTCATTATGTCTGCAATGTAGGAGGTTTTTCCCCCCGGTGCGGCACACATGTCAAGCACTCTCATTTCCGGCTTTGGATCCAGAAGCCTCACCGAAAGCCCCGTGCTCTCATCCTGGATTGAGAAATAACCGTCTAAAAAGTATTGCCAGTTGGCAATGTTCGTAAGATTTTGCAGTTTGAAAAAGTCATTCAGGTAATTACCGCGTACATACTTCAGGTTAACCGACTGCAGCAGGGACTGGAACTCGAGTTCATTAATTTTGAGTTTGTTTGCCCGCAGAGTAAGCAGCGGTCTT
The DNA here is from genome assembly GCA_012517155.1 of Ignavibacteriales bacterium. GTDB lineage: Bacteria > Bacteroidota > Ignavibacteria > Ignavibacteriales > Ignavibacteriaceae > JAAYVN01. The sequence continues at coordinate 31,144 of JAAYVN010000055.1, forward strand.
TCATTATTAGCATTCATCAGCCGCTCCGTATCCTCCCTGCCGTAGCGGGTAAGCCAGCGTTTAATCAGCCAGGAGGGATGTGAGTAATAAGCTGCCAGGTAACCAATCAGGTCATCATCCGGCGAGGGATAACGGATGGAATTCTTACTCTTGATAATATTGCGGAGAACTGCATTAGTAATATCCGCAACCCTCTGCCCTTGCAGTTTCTTAACGAACTCAACCGCCTCATTCACAGCGGCGTATTCGGGGACTTTATCAAGAAAGAGAATCTGATAGAGGGCAACCCTGAGTGCATTTTTAAGCACAGGGATAGCCTTTGAGAACTGACCCTTATAAAAGCCGCTTAGAATCCAGTCAAGCCGTCCCATCCACCGCACCACTCCGTGCACAATTTCATACATCAGGGCTTTATCCTGAGGAGTTACCTCCCTCCGCTTAAGTTCATTATCAAGCAGCTTTTCGAGATAAGCATCCGTTCTTTCCACCCGGTTGAGGATATTAACCGCTATTCCCCGGACTCCCGTATATAAGTCTTTGATAGTATGCTCCTCGGTTCTTACCGTATTATCGTTATTAATTATGTATAAAATCACAAAACATGCTTATTTAAGTAAAAAAAAAGAAGAAGAAAATCCGGACAGGCATCCGGTTCCAAAACGCTAATTATAAAGTATAAAAATAACCGAAAAAAACTTAAAAAACAAAAAAAGCTATTGAATTAATTCAATAGCTTTAAAAATTCCGGCAGTAAAAAAAGGAAGAAAGACGCCGGGCAGTCCGGAAAAAGAAAATCAGCTCTTCTTCTGGTATTTTTTCATGAATTTCTCAACGCGACCGGTAGTATCGAGCAACTTCTGCTTTCCGGTGAAGAATGGGTGTGATCCTGAAGAAATCTCAAGCTTAATCAGCGGGTATTCCTTACCGTCTTCCCATTTAATTGTATCTGTAGTTTTTATAGTGGATTTTGTCAGAACCGCAAAATCGCACGAGAAGTCTTTAAACACTACGGGTCTGTAATTTGGATGAATTCCTTTTTTCATTTTACTCTATTCCTGAATTTCAAATAAATATTAATACAAAAAACAAATATAATCAAAGTAAACCGGAAATACAAAAAAAAGTAATTCCGGGAAAAGCGAAACCCCAAAAAACTCCCGGTATTGCAATATTCCCCGACAACCCAAAAATACAAATATGCGTTACCCCTCTCGAGAGGGGGATACAGCCGCAGGCGAATTATCTTTTTCCCGACCTACGACTTTTTTGCCATCTCAACGCCTCACCAAATCAACCTTTTTCCCCCCCTACTTAACCAGCAACATCTTCTTTGTCTCAACATAATTTCCTGCCTGCAAGCGATAAAAATAAACCCCGCTCGTCAGTCCCGCTGCATCAAAAGTCATCTCATAACCACCTGCGGACTTTTCCTGATTCACAAGCGTTGCCACCTCATTCCCCAGCATATCAAATACCTTTAGCGTTACAAAACCACTCACCGGTAACTGATAACTAATCACCGTTGATGGATTAAACGGATTCGGATAATTCTGAGAAAGCTCAAACCCATCCGGAGAAAGGGGAGACACATCAGCGGAAGTAACCGGAAAATAATTAACCGCATTAAGCGCATTGATTATACCCCAGCCCATCTCGCGGTTAGGATTTGCAAAATTACTTGCCGTCATACGCAGCGCTTCACGCACCTGCATGGGCGTAAGATTCGGATTCTTCTGCAGCACCAGCACCGCCACCCCAGCGGCTAGCGGACAGGAGAATGATGTTCCGCTTGCAAACGAAGAATACTGTGTGGGATTGGAAGGACTCGCCACCACCACACTCGATCCCCGCGCCATTACATCCGGCTTAACCCTGCCGTCCACCGTATTCCCCACACTGCTGAATGAATTCCTGTCCCCCGCTGGACGAACCCCGCCAATCGTAATCACACTGTCCCCGTCAGCAGGCGCACCAAGGGTGTTATGCGTCTCGTGGAACCCTTCGTTGCCCGCAGAGTTAACCACCACAATCCCCTTTGCTGCTGCCAGATCAGCGGCAATGGTTATCCGGCATGTGTTCCCGTCCATGGACATCCACGTGTAGCTCGTGTATGGCGAATCAAAGCCAATATACCCCAGGGAAGTGGAGGAAACATCCGTCCCGATACTGTCAGCCCATTCCATCGCGGCAATCCAGTTATCCTCCTCAAGCGGAGTTTCACTGTCAGTATTTTCGGTCTTTGCAAGTATATAGGTAGCCCCGTATGCTGGACCAATCAGCTGCCCCTGCCTGTAACCCCCGATGGTCGAAAAAGTCTGTGTACCGTGGGAACCGCTCCCCATATCCGTGCTGTCCCCAACTCCCGCATTATTATTCACAAAATCCCAGCGGGCAATAACTTTAACACTGTCAAATACCTGATGCGAAAGGAGACTGAATCCTGCATCCAGCACAGTCACATAAACCCCCTCACCGTTAATTCCTAAATTATGTACTGCCGGAACATTGATCTGATTTAACTGCTCAAAGGAAGGTCCGTAATTAAGCGCATATACCCCCTCCGGCTGAAGCTTCGGAGTGTAACCCGCTTCCGTTTCATCCTCTACCGCCGAATAATCCTTTTTCAACTGCCATACCATGTCAAGCTTGCTTACGAAAGGAAGAGAAGCAATGGAATTGATCTCCCCCTTTGTAATTACTGCGGATAAACCGTTGAACCAGCGCGATTTCTGCTTTACTGAAACACCAAACGCCTCAAGCTGTCCAATGTAACCCGCATAAACCGGCAGATCGTCATATGCAATAAGCCCTTCTGCCGGCAGCACTTTTGCACGTCGCTGCAAAGACTTTTCACTCACCACCGTCTGAGGCGCCGAAAAAAAGCCTTCCGTTGAAGGACCCTTGTCGCTAAAGAAAATCCAGCAGAGTATCCCGGAATTATCTTCCGTGGTTAACATCTTCCCGTTTAGCTCGGGGGTTATCTTTTCCATGAAACTCTGTCCGTTTAACTGAGAAAACTGCACAACTAAAAACAACATTAATACAAATAAATTTTTCATTTCTGACTTTCCGTTTATTATTTAGCGATAGCGCCGTTGGGCACATCTTTATTAATTTCAACCAGCACCAGCTTGTCATTCCCCGTCCCTATTGCTAGCAGCATACCGTGCGACTCATGCCCGAATATCTTAGCCGGTTTCAGATTCGCTACAATAAGCACCTTCTTTCCCACCATCTCCTCCGGCGTATAACTCTTTGCTATCCCGGATATAATCTGCCGCTCCTCACCATCCAGATGTATCTTCAGCTTCAGCAGCTTTTCACTCTTCGGCACCGCGGAAGCTTCCGTAACCTCCGCAACCTTTAGCCGGATTTTCGAAAAATCATCAATAGTCACCAGCTCATCCTTCGGCACCTCCGCATTCTCAGCCGGCAGGGCTAGGGAGTTAACTTCCTTCTCGATAACTGCATCCTCAATTTTGGGGAAAAGTATTTCCGCTTTGTTAAGCACATGCCCTTCAAGCAGACTATGCTTCCCTGCACCATACCATAAAGCCGGAGCGGAATTGAGCATCTTAAACAACCTTTCCGTTGTGAACGGAATAACCGGGGAAAATAGCTCCGCAAGTGTATAAATCGTCTGAATACAGATATTAAGCGTCGTCGAACACTTCTCCCTCTCCGACTTAACCGTTTTCCACGGTTCCGAATCATTAAAATACTTGTTAGCCGCACGTGCAATATTCATGCTCTCCAGCACTGCATCCTTAATCTTAAACCTGTCGTATAGCGCCCCAATCCGTTCAGGGGCAGTCTCAAGCAGTTTAAGCATCACGTTATCCGTCTCCTCAAGCTCATGCAGCTGCGGCACCTTCCCCTCAAAATGCTTGAATACGAATGTAAATGTGCGGTTGATAAAATTACCCAGTATATCGGCCAGCTCATTATTATTCCTCGCCTGAAACTCCTTCCAGTAAAAATCCGTATCCCGCATTTCCGGAAGATTAGCAGCAAGCGTATAGCGGAGCGGATCGGCGGGGAATTTGTTCAGGAAATCAATTACGTCAATCCCCCAGTTCCGGCTTTTCGAAAACTTCTTCCCTTCAAAATTCAGGAATTCATTCGCCGGAACATTCTGCGGCAGTATATACTGCTGCTTATTAAAACCGTTCCACGCCATAAGCATAGCAGGGAAAACTATACAATGGAAAACCACATTATCCTTCCCTATAAACGCCACATACTTCGTATCCGCATCCTGCCAGTAATCCCTCCACATCTCCCCGTTCCCCCGCTTAAGCGAAAGTTCCTTAGTAGCGCTAATGTACCCCAGCACTGCTTCAAACCAGACGTAAAGCACCTTCCCGGCAGCATTATCCAGCGGCACCCGCACCCCCCAGTCCAGATCCCGCGTTACCGCCCGGTCCTGCAAACCATCCTTAAACCACCCCCGGCAATACTGAAGTACGTTATCCTTCCACCCAAACTTTTCATTCATCCCCGCTATATATTCCTCAAGCTCCTGCTGATACTTCCCGAGCGGGAAAAACCAGTGCGATGTCTCCTTTAGCACCGGCGTTTTACCCGATATTCTGCTTACCGGATTTTTTAACTCCGCCGGTTCGTATAATGCACCGCAATTCTCACATTCATCACTCCGCGCATTCTCATTGCCGCAATTTGGACACGTCCCCTCAACGTACCGGTCGGGTAAAAACATCTTCGCCGACTCATCATAAAACTGCATGCTTTTCTTCTCCGAAAGAAGTCCGTTCCGGTGGAAAGAAAGGAAGAACTCCCCCGCGGTTTCATGATGCAGAGGCAAACTCGTGCGGGAGTATATGTCGAACGACATTCCGAACTTTTCAAAAGAATCCTTGTTGATTCTGTGGAACCGGTCTATTACATCTTTGGGCTTTATCTTCTCCTTGTCCGCCGTAATCGTTATCGGTACACCATGCTCGTCCGATCCGCAAATAAAAAGAATATCATTCCCCTTTAACCGGTTGTAACGGACATATATATCCGCCGGAAGATATGCCCCTGCCAGATGACCCAGATGGATTGGACCATTGGCATATGGCAGTGCAGATGTTACTAAAATTTTTTCTCTTTTGTCCTGAGAATTCATACTGTTCAATGTAATTCCGAAATTATTATAAATTAACTTGCAAAAATAGCAATAAATGCGCAAAGAGCCAAGGAAACACGAGAATGGGAATACATTAATAACTTAACATATTATTTTGTACCCATAAAAAATGTGACAGATTGTAAGGTTAGAAAACAGTTAGTGGGAACGGATTGGAACTTAGCGAAACGGAGTGCCCACTGTTAAAACGGCAGAAATGAAAAAATCACTCCAAACTGGTGAGTCAATTCAAATACTGGATGAGTATATACCGCATAATCAAATTGGAAATGGGAATAAGTCAATCCGAATCCGGCAGAATATTTTGTCGGATTTGTAGCCGCACCACTTCGTAGCGAAAAATACTTCACCGGTTTATACAAAAAACCCGCCATCACGGCGAATGGGAATCCGGTTTCTTTTTCAGTTGCAATATTCAATACAAAATCTTCACTTACATCCCAACTCCATCCAAATAAAAAGACGATCGGTATTTGTCCTGCCTCATTTCCTCTTGAAGCACCGTTTATATTATTTACTGCAAAGCCTGTACGAAGCTTCTCATTTATATAGTACAATGTTGAGACATTTATTAGAAGGGAATTTGAAATGCCATAGTTTTGAATTTTAAGATTGGATAATGTTGTAGATGCAGAAACGATAAAACCTTTGCTAGCCTCACAAGCTAATCCTAAAACAAGTTCATTTTCCTTGTATAATTCAAAACCGTATGACCCTAGACCAACTCCAATTGAAAAATTAGAAAAAGGTTCGACATAGGCAAAATGAAAGGATGAAAGTTGTTTGAATCCAAATTTGCCAGGAGTGTATTCAGCACCGAATTGACGACTGTTTATTTGCAATATATTTGCGGAACTATTAAATATGGCAAAAGCATCTCCAGCTAATGCCAGGGCGGAGTTGCATAGCGCCGCTTGCTTCGCTCCTTCTCCCCACTGCGCCCCTATCTTTACTACTATTAATACCGCAATTATTATTACTTTCACTCCTGTCTTTCCTTTTTTCCTTTTTCCGCTTCCAAAACTAATTTTAATTTTTATTTGAAAAATATTTGTTTTTTAAAAAAAATTATTTATTTTGCTACTGCGTGTTTGTTCTTTCTGGAATAATTAATTTATTTTGGCGTAATTAATCTCATTTTTCAGTTAGCGAAAGGTGGTTTTATGAATAAAAGTTTACGGACTTTTTTTGCCGTTTCCTTCCTTTTTATTTTTGTCGCTTCTTCCTATCCGCAAAACGGGTATCCCCAGGATATCCCTAACTCTCTTAACGCTTTTAGATTCATTAAGTCTGAAGCCGGCGGATATGTCCAACCCCTTACTCTTAATAACCGCATCCTCCTTGGATACGAAACGGGGTTCTTTCCTACTTTGCTCCTCTTTTATGACCTTAATTATAACTTCGGTAATGCCGTAGAAGCCGGACTCCAACTCGGCTTTAACGACGCCGATGGATTCGGTCTCACTGAGTTTAATGCTATGCTTAAATCTTGCCTCTTCGACCTGGGTGAATCTTTCCCCCTCTTTGCTTATTTTAAACTCCGCGCCTCCGGAGATAAAATCCTTAAGAATTATGACGGCGACTCTAAGGAAATTATTAAGGTCGTTAACCCTCACGCCGATAATGGCACCGACTTTAAACTCGGTATTATCGCCCGCAACGGTAATGATTTCCTCGGGCTTGATAATCTCTTCTATTCTGTCGGCGCTGACTTTAATTACCTTACTGGCAGGGATTACGAGGATTTTAAAGATGACCAGAAAATGGCCGTTGGAGTTAATTTTAATCTCGAACAACACTTCCTCGACGATAATTTTAAACTCGGTCTCGAAAATCGCTTCTATTCCTGGCTTAACCGCGGCTGGTTCTTCGAAACTGTCCCTCAGGCTCAGATCGGCCTCGGCGGTCTCGCTTCTCTTATCCTCGGCGTCGCTATCCCTGTCTATTCGGGCAATAATTACCAGGTCTATGGCGGTCTTAATCTCCCTATCGACTTTTCTCCTGTACCTGAACCTGAACCTATACCTGAACCTGTCCCGATTCCTAAGGAGATTCCTAAGGACTTTGACCTCTTCGTTAGCTCCGTAGGTGAGTTTAAAGTCGAGGACGTTAAGTTTAGAGAGTACTTCCCACTCCTTAACTACGTCTTCTTTGAGAAAAACTCTTCCTCCCTCCCTTCCCGCTACGTCACTCTCTCTAAGGATGAGTTCTCTGCCTTTAAAGAGGCTGACCTCCAGAATGACCAGATGGTTATTTATGCTAATATCCTTAATGTTATCGGTAACCGCCTTGTTCATAAACCTAATGTTAATGTCGAACTGCTCGGCTGTAATGATAATACCGATACTGAAAAAGGGAATACTAAACTTAGTAAGTCCCGCGCTGAAACGGTTAGGGATTACTTGGTTAATGTCTGCGGTATTGATGAAAAACGTATTAAGCTTTCTTCCCGTAACCTCCCCTCTAAACCTTCAAACGTTACTGATCCTCTCGGTATGGAGGAGAACCGCCGCGTCGAAATCCTCGTTAAGGATGAGTCCCTCCTCGCTCTGGTTGACCTCTCCAGGGAATATAAAACTGTTGACCCTGAGAAGATGGATATTAAACTCGGTCATAACTCCGACCGGGATATTGCTAAATGGGAGGTTAAAGCCGTTCAGAAGAATCGTACTCTCTTCGAAAAGAAATTCTCCGGTCCGCTTCCTTCTAATTATGAATGGGACCTCGCCAACACTATAAAAAATCAGCCGCTCGATGATTCTCCCGTTACGCTTTCTGTTAAGGCTACTGATGAATCCGGTAGGAATTCTACTCCTCACCATTCCACGCTTAAAGTCTCTTACTCCCAGCTTATTAAGTACGTTGAACGCGTTAGCCTCGTCTTGTTCGACTTCAATAGCAGCGAGGTCGGCTCCCGTAACCGCGACGCACTTATGAAACTTAAGGAGACTATCCGTCCTATGAGCAGGATTACTGTTAATGGCTATACCGACGTTATTGGTCAGGAAGATTATAACCAGAAACTCTCCGAGAGCAGGGCTAAAAGCGTTGGCTCTACTATGTCCTCCATGTTCACTATTAGCCAGAATAACCTTACAGTCCAGGGCCTCGGCGAAAAGGCTCCTATTTATACTAATGACCTCCCCGAAGGCAGATTCTATAACAGAACTTGCCAGGTTACTAATGAAACTTTATTAAGTAAATAATGAAAGAGGCGAAAAATGAAAAAGATTAAATATTTGTTGCTCCTGGCCGCCGTCTTCTCTGCTTCCTTCGTATTTGTCTCCTGCGAAAATGAGGACTACCCCTACTTTATTAAGGTCGTCCCTATCGTTGATTGCGCTACCAGACAAGCCGAAATCCCTGAAGATGCTACGGCTCAGAATGCCCCTACCGTCGGTACCGGTAATATTTCCCCTACCGGCGTCTTCACTAAGGATGAATGCCTCGTCTTCGTTAATCTCATCGGTATCATCGACCCCGTTACTAATCAGGCTGTCGAACTTAAGTATAATCAGAATGTCTGGCTTACTGAGGACGGCGTCCCTCAGGGTATGAAAGTCCTTAATCAGACTAACGTTACTTCTTCCGCTTTCGATATCGTCTTTATTATCGATAACTCCGGTAGTATGTACGAGGAGGCGGATACTATCTCCGCTAAAATCGCCGGCTTCGTTCAATATCTCCAGTCTAAGGGTATTGACCTTCGCGCCGGCGTCGTTGGCTATGACGAAAGTAGTCAGATCGACGGTGCCCTTAACCTTTCCGCAGGCTCTATGATTATTTCTTATATGACCGACCCGAATTATAGCGGTACTTACCGTACTAAACACTTCGCCGGTTCCGACTCCGCTCAGCTCGTCGCCCGTGCACTCACTCACCCTACCGAGTATGGCGAGAATGGCTGCGTCGCTATTGACTTCGCTGATAAATATTTCTCCTGGCGCGCTAACGGCACCCGCGTTTATATTAACTTTACTGATGAACCTCTCCAGTCTTCCGGTGCTTCCAGTAATTACTTCATTAGCAATTTCCTTCAGAACTGGACCTCCGCAAAGGGAAGTATTCATACTGTTTACAGCATCTCCTACTGGAATGGCACTGTCCCCGATACCGCTTCTATGTCCGGCTGGTGGTATGGTGGAGATGAAAGACCCTGGAAGCTCTCCGAAGGCACCGGTGGTACTACCAAGTTCATTCATCCCAATGCAAGCGATCTCGATTTGAATTCGCTCCCCGTTACCACGGCTATTGTCAACGCTTCCCAGTTGATCTTTGTATCCAAAGATCCCTCCAAAACTCACAACGTAGTTATCACCATTAAGGATGTGAATGTAGAGGGAAGGAAGGAGTATCTCAACCAAGGCTATTAGGGGGTACAGAAACCCACCTGCTGTTTATTACCGTTTACTCTTTAGTAAAATATATTTGATGGAGTGGTCAAACCCACTCCATTTTTTTCCCCCTCTCCGCCGCTGCAGGATTTTATTTTCTGACAAGGTTCATAGGCAAATGGAACAGTTTCACATCCCGATACATTGGGATAAACGGAGACCACAGAGAAAAACTTTATAAGTTTGTTTTACAATAAATGACCATTAATGACGGCGCAGCCAAATGAACATCTTATGAACATTTTCGTAAAATAATCTGTGAGAATCGGGCTTTTTGATAATCTGTGGTAATCCGTGGTTATGTTTTTTACCACAGATTCTCACAGATTAAACACAGATTTCCACATATTAATATTTTAAAACTTTGAGAAACTTCGTGTGTACTTTGCTCCGACGGGTAGAAATGACAATTAATGACCATCGTCCGATCCCCCGTTACAAACGTTATAAACGAATAAACAAATAAACAAATATCTTTTTCCGTATATTTCACCTAACAAATATTAACTTTTTGGAGTTACCCGATTGAAAATATTCCTTTACCCGGTTATCCTCTTCCTCCTCCTCCCGGAACTGCTTGCCTCCCCCCCCGGGGATAGCCTTACGGTTACCCTCCTCCCCGGCGGCAGGAATCTCATCGGTTTCCGCGGCAATCCCAAGGAAGCCAAACTCGGCGTCCTCCTCAATCCTGCTAACTCTAACCTTAAAGTCGATGTCGGCAGCTCCGTCGATTTGGTTATGTTCTCCTTCGATAACTCCATCCTTACCCTCGGTATCGACTTCTTCGCCTACGCCCTCTCAACCAATACCGATAAACTCCGTCTCCAGATTGACGCTATCGACGGTCTCTTCGGCGGTAACGCCACCTACCGCTATTCCAAAGGGGGAGAACACCTCTTCGCCCGTTTCCGCTTTGTCCACAATAGCGCCCACCTCGTCGATGGTAATTATCTTACTAACTCCTCCGCCGACTGGATAAAACCCGGAGGTCCTACTCCTTTTACCCGCGATTTTATTGAGGCTTACGCCGGACTTACTGCTAAAATTCTTAGCATTAACAGCCGCTCCTACGTCGGCTTTGAATATGCCACCCACTACCGCCCAGATGAACAGATCCGCCTCTTCCTTAACACCGGCTTTGAGCTTTATATAAGGGGCGATAATTGGAACTTGCTCGGTAGCAACTTCGATTTCTTCCTCTCCTACTTCGCCCAGATGAACGGTATTGAGGAGTATAGCCTCTCTAACCATTTCCAGACAGGCATTAAACTCGGTGGCTGGGATAAACAGGGGGTCTCCTTCTTTCTCTCTTATTTCGCCGGAAACGATTTCTTTAATCAGTACTACCGTCTAAGGGTCTCCCGCTTCGGAATCGGCTTCGAGGTCGAATATTAATTCCCCCTTCAACCTCTCACCGTACACCCCTTTTTATTGCCTCTCGTCAATTGCTTTTTTTTATCACTCCTGAATGTCTTATTTTTGCACTGCAATTTTATTAAATTCAGTTATTCGCAGAAAGCAGATTTTGGAAAAAGTTATTGAAATAAATAATCTTTATAAAAAATTTAAAAAGATTATGGCCGTGGATGACCTTAACGTCAATGTCTATCGCGGCGATGTGTTCGGTTTTCTCGGTCCTAACGGGGCTGGGAAGAGTACTACTATCAGAATGTTGATGACTCTCATTTTCCCCACCAGCGGCTCTGTGAAGGTCTTTGGTATGCCCCTCCACCAAAACCGGCTCGCGATTTTAGCCCGCACCGGCGGTATTGTCGAAAAACCCGACCTCTATAATTATATGTCCGCCCGCAAAAATCTCGAAATGCTCGGCAGTATTTCCGGCAGGGAAATCCCTAAAAAAAGAATTGACGAGGTGCTCGAACTCGTCGGTCTTACCGACAGACAGAAGAGCCGCGTTAAAACTTTTTCCTTCGGTATGAAACAGCGCCTCGGTATCGCTCAGGCTCTGGTTCATGACCCCGAACTGATTATCCTCGATGAACCTACTACAGGGCTCGATCCCCAGGGTATGAAGGAAATCAGAGAACTGATTTTTTTCCTTAGCCGCGTTAAAAAGAAAACTATCTTCCTCTCTTCTCATATCCTCAGTGAGGTCGAACTCGTGGCTGACCGCATGATTATTATTGATAAGGGGAAAACTGTCGTCGAGGGCTATGTTAAAGAACTCCTCAAAACTCCCAGGGTTAGGGTGGACCTCGATACGGATGAACCGCAAAGGGCTTCCGACTTGATTAAAAATTCTCTCTGGAACTCCACCTTTGAAGGGGTTAAAGAAAATATTATTAGTCTGAATATGGAGAAAAATGCTATCCCCGAACTTAATAGATTCCTTATTCAAAATTCAATTAATGTCTTCGGCTTGACTCCTAAACGCTCCCTCGAGGAATATTTCCTTAATATTACTGAAAAGGGGGCTAAATGAAAAATCTCCTTTTCTTTGAATTGTATAAAATATTCCGCAAATGGCGCAGCTATATAGGCTTCTTCGCTATTACCGCCCTCGTCCTGATTATCGAGTTCTCTATCTACTACGAAGGGAATAAGTACCCCGGCTATCTTACCCGTAACCTCTCCGACTCTTTTTACTTTACCGGTAATCTCCTCAACGGCTATCTTATTTCTTACTACGTTATGATGCTCCTGGTGATTCATATCCCGTTTCTGCTTACTCTCGTTGCCGGGGATCTCCTGGCAGGGGAGGCTACTATGGGTACTTACAGAATGCTCGTCTCCCGACCGGTCTCCCGCTTCAGAATTGTTACTGTCAAGTTCCTTACCGGTCAGATTTACTCCCTCCTTATGCTCCTTTGGCTCGCTTTCTTGTGCCTCGGTCTGGGTACTGCACTCTTCGGTACAGGGGAGTTGATTGTTATGCAGGATATTATCACTGTCTTTGCCGCGAATGATGTCCTCTGGCGCTTTTTACCCGCTTATCTCCTCGCAGTCCTCTCTATGGGCGTCGTAGTTTCCCTCGCTTTCCTCTTCTCTTCCCTCGTCGAGAATGCTATCGGTCCCATTATTGCAACTATGGCCGTGCTCATTGTCTTTAATATCTTGTCCGTTATCGAGATTGACTTCTTTGCAGCTCTTAAACCTTATCTGTTTACTAGCTATGCCCAGGACTGGAAGCTCTTCTTTAATGCTGAACTCGATACTGCCGGAATTTTTAAGTCCGCTGCGGTTATGCTGTTCCATATTGTCCTCTTTTATTCTGTTACTTTGTTCGTTTTTACAAAGAAAGATATTTTATCATGAAAAAAAAAGTTAATATGAATTTTGGAAGTCCGGTCTTTTTTACCGTTCTGTTTTTTTTGATATCTTTCCTCCCACTGCCGCTTAATGGTCAGACGGACGGAAGGAAATTACTCGAGGATGTGAAACGTAATTTCGAACAGGTTAAGGATTACCGCGCCGATATGGATATCCGCGTGGATATCAATATGATTAAAGTCCCCGATACTAAAGTTAAATTGCTTTTTAAAGCCCCCGATAAGATGAGAATTGTCTCCGATAACTTCGCTATGCTCCCTAAGGAAGGACTTAATTTCTCCCCATCGACAATCCTGAAAGGGGATAATAGCATTATCTTCGAAAAGGAGGAAATTCACGCAGGTACTCGCATTGGCATTGTTAAGGTTATTCCCCTCGGCGGCGCTTCAGATATCGTCCTTTCTACTGTTAAGGTGGATATGGATAGATTGCTGATCCTCCAGGTTGAGTCAACTACCCGAACTAAAGGCACTTTCGTGATTGATATGGACTATAATAAGTCGCTCACTCCTTTTCCCCTCCCTTCAAAAATGTCCTTTAAATTTGATATGTCCAGACAATCTGTTATGCAGGGTTTCGGTAATGACCAATCACCCAAAAAGGAAAATGAAAAAAAGAATAAGCGTAAACCATCAGAGGGAACTATTAAAATCACTTATTCCGGATATGTCGTGAATAAAGGAATTCCCGATTCTGAATTTATCGAAAAAGAGGAAAAAAAATGAAATACCCCGTATTATTTGCAGGCTTATTTTTGCTTTGTGTTACCCCCCTTATCCCACAATCGCTGGATGCTATGGAAGTGGTTGAGGATGAATGGCAGATTATCGCGGAGAATTGTGACTTCCCCGAGGGTCCGGCTTTCGACGGTCAGCGGAATTTGTATTTCTCTAATTGCTATGGCAGATGGATTGCTAAATGGGACGGCGAAACTACCACAGTTTTTCTTGATTTCAAACACGATACTTCCGTGGTTAACCGGACTAACGGACTCGCGTTCAAAGACGGCTTTTTGTATGCTTGTGAGTATGGCAACGGTTCGATTGTTAAAATTGATGAGCATGCTAATGCGGAAATCCTCGCTTCCGGTTTCCGGGGGGTTAGATTCAACCGCCCCAATGATCTGGTATTCGACAAAAATGGAATGCTCTGGTTTTCTGATCCCAAAAGTTACAACCGGGAAATCCTCGATGGCAGACTCTTCCGTCTCGATCCCGAATCCGGTGAGGTTGAGCTTATGTTCAGCGGTCTCGGATTCCCGAATGGTTTGAATTTCTCCCCTGATGGAAAGTATTTATACCTTTCCGAGTCCGCCTTCCAGCGGGTATTAAAATTTGAAATGAGGGCGGATGGCACCCTCGCCGCTCCCAAAGTACTGGTAGAACTCCCCGGAGGTGATCCTGATGGTATTGAAGTTGATCAGGAGAGTAATCTTTACATCGCTCATTTTGGTGGAAAAGCAATTTACAAAGTCTCTCCGGAAGGGGAGTTACTGATCAAATTTTCCACCCCGGGAAAAAAACCCAGCAATGTGGAATTAATAAAAGGGAGGCTATTTATAACCGAATGTGAAAGAAACAAACTTTACAGCATCCAAACAAAATAACATTCATATTTCCCCGAATACCCCCTCCCTCCTTCGACTAAGTCAGATTTCTAAAGGGAGGGACGGGGAGGGTTAAAAACAATAAATGACTTCGACGGGTCGAAATGACGATTAACGACGGCGCAGCCTAATGACCACTTAACCCCTCACCTGTCCCGCTTGCGGGAACAAATAACCCTTTTTATCTTTCCCCCAAAATTGTTATATTTCCCATTAATTTAAAAAAATTTAACGACATGAAACATATATTCTTCTTTTTACTTATTCCCCTTATTTTCACCTACTCACAGGAGAACACCATGCACAAAACCGACTCGCTCCTAAGCGAAATAAAATTGAGATACGCCCCCGATAAACGCGTAGCCCTCTTCAACGTTACCCTCTCCGATTCCACCGGTGAACTTATCGCACGCGGCGAAACCAATCTCCCCGAGGCAAAAGCTGAACTGCTCAAAAAATTAAAATCCAACTCAATAATTTTTAAGGACAGTATAAAACTCCTCCCCGACGAAAGTCTCAAAGGCTTGACTAAAGGAATTATCAATCTCTCCGTCGCCAACCTCCGCACTAAACCGGGTCATTCCGAGGAAATGGCTACCCAGGCGCTCCTCGGCACTGTCGTCAACGTCCTCAAAAAACATCGCGGTTATTACCTCGTGCAGACTCCCGATAACTACATCGCATACTTGGATGATGAGGGAGTGGAGGGGGTTACTCCCGAAAAAGCGGATGAGTGGATTAATAGTCAGAAAATTATTTATACTCACGTCTACGGCGTGGCTTACGAAGGTCCTTCCGATAATTCCCCTACCGTTAGCGATCTCGTTATTGGCAATATCCTCAGACTCGAGGAATCCCCCCTCCACAAAGGCTTGTTCTTTAAGGTGAGCTTCCCCGACGGAAGAATCGCTTATGTGAAGAAAGCCGAGGCACAGGTCTTCGCCGACTGGCTTAAGAATGTTAATCCTACCCCCGAAAATATTCTCACTACCGCACGCCTCTTCATGGGCGTTCCTTACCTCTGGGGTGGTACTTCATCGAAGGGTCTGGATTGTAGCGGATTTACGAAAACTGTCTATTTCCTCAATGGTATTATTCTCGAAAGGGATGCCTCCCAGCAGGTTAACAATGGCGATTTTGTCGTCGAGGGGGTGGACGTTGCCAAACTTCAGCCCGGAGACCTTCTCTTCTTCGGCTCTCGGGCTACTGAGGAAAGAAAAGAAAGAATCACCCACGTCGCTATTTATATCGGTAATTCGGAATATATTCATGCCTCGGGAAGGGTTAAGATTAATAGCCTCGATCCCGCCGCCGGCAATTTTGCGAAACACAGATACGAAACCCTAATTCGTGCAAAAAGGGTTTTATCCTCTCTCTCGAAAAACAGAATTCAATTAATTAAAGAAAATAAATCTTATTAGGAGAAAATTCATATGGCACAGAACAGACGCGATTTTCTTAAAACTTCGGGATTACTTGCCGGCGCTGCTTTGGCAGGTATCCCTAACTCTATTTATAGTAAACCAAATATTAATTTTACAAAGGTCGGCAAAATGAAATTAACTTTTAAACCCTATGACTTGACTTTAAAACATGCTTTCACTATCGCAACCAGCACCCGTACTACTACTCCCGTTATGCTTACGGAAATTGAGTACGAAGGTGTGGTCGGATACGGAGAGGCAAGTATGCCCCCCTATTTGGGAGAGTCCCAGG
Organism: Ignavibacteriales bacterium; assembly: GCA_012517155.1. Taxonomy (GTDB): domain Bacteria; phylum Bacteroidota; class Ignavibacteria; order Ignavibacteriales; family Ignavibacteriaceae; genus JAAYVN01. The sequence continues at coordinate 47,303 of JAAYVN010000055.1, forward strand.
CTTCTGCTGCGGAATTCCTCGGTAAGGTAAATCTCGAACAGTTCCCGGATCCTTTCGATATGGAAAATATTCTTGATTATGTGGATAAGATCGCTGAAAAAAATCCCGCCGCTAAGGCTTCCGTCGATATCGCTCTCCACGATCTCGTCGGTAAACTTATGAATCAACCATGGTTCAAAATCTGGGGCTATGATAAATACAGGTCTCCCTACACTAGCTTTACTATCGGAATTGATACTCCCGAAGTGGTCAGACAAAAAGTCAGGGAAGCCGATATTTATAAGATCCTTAAAGTTAAACTCGGTCGCGACAACGATAAGCAGATGATCGAGACTATCCGCGAAATAACCGATAAACCCATCTGTGTGGATGCAAATCAGGGCTGGACGGACAGGGTTAAGGCGCTCGATATGGCCTACTGGCTTAAGGAAAAAGGAATTACTTTTATCGAACAGGCTATGCCTAAGGAAAATATTGACGGTAATGCCTGGCTTACGGAAAATTCTCCCCTCCCTACTTTCGGTGATGAATCTGTTCAGCGTCTCCCAGATGTTATTAAGGCGCATAAGGTCTATTCCGGTATCAATATTAAACTTATGAAAAGTACCGGTATGCGCGAAGCTCACAAGATGCTTACTCTTGCCAGAGGTCTCGGTATGAAGGTTATGCTTGGCTGTATGACCGAAACTTCCTGCGCTATCTCCGCTGCCTCCCACCTCTCTCCAATGGTCGATTTTGCGGATCTCGACGGCGCAGTCCTGATTAGTAACGACTGCTTTATCGGTACTACTATTGAGGATGGTAAAATATCTTTGACCGATAGACCCGGTATCGGAGCAATAAAAAAATAACCCGCATCAATTGCGGACGCTTATATTATTATGATTTTTTAAGAACCAGGAATAAAAGAATGAATAAATTTGCAATTTTGTTGATTGGAGTGCTTTTGATGAGCAGTAGTCTTTTGAATGCCGCACAGGGGGATAACGTCTTCCCCTATAAAACCCATTACGTTACACTCGATAATGGCTTTAAAGCAATTTTAATTCCGGTGGATAGCCCCGGTTTGGTCGCCTACTATTCAGTCGTCAGAACCGGCAGCAGGGATGAATGGGAGGATGGTAAATCCGGCTTCGCTCACTTCTTCGAACATATGATGTTCAGGGGTACCGACAGATTCCCCGGGAATGTTTACGATAGCATCGTGACTAGTATCGGCGCGGATGCTAATGCCTACACGAGCGATGACCTGACTGTCTATCACCTTAATTTCGCTTCCGAAGACCTTGAAACGGTTATGGATATTGAGTCGGATAGATTCAGGAATCTTAAATACTCACTCGAACAGTTTCAGACTGAGTCCGGCGCTGTCTACGGTGAGTACCGCAAGGGCAGAACCAGTCCCTGGTCGGTTGCTATCGAAGCTCTCAGAGACTTGGCTTTCGAAAAACATACGTATAAGCATACTACCATCGGCTTCGAACGGGATGTTAAGGATATGCCGAATCTTTATGATTATAGCATTAGCTTTTATAACCGCTACTACCGCCCGGAAAATGTTGTCCTGCTGATTGTCGGCGATTTCGACGTTAAAAAGACGGAAACTATGATAAGAAGGTTTTATTCCCCCTGGCAGAAGGGCTACACTTTGCCAAAAATTATTCCCGAACCGGAACAGACAAACCCTAAAAACCGGGAAATTCAATATGAAGGCAGAACTCTTCCCCTGGTGATCATGAGCTTTAAGAATGATGCCTTCGATCCCGCAAACCTGAAGTCCCTTGCTACTTATCCACTTGCCGAACTTGCTTTTGGCGAAACTAGCGAACTTTATAAGAAACTTGTTCTTAACGAGCAGAAGGTGCAATTCATTTCCCCAGACCCCGGTATGGCTCGCGATCCTTACCTCTTCTCTGTTTACGCTATGGTGAATGATGAGAAGGATATCGATTACGTGATCTCTGAAATTAATAAAACTATTAAGGAGTTTCAGCTTTCCCCCGTCACAACTGAACAGCTTAATGACCTCATAAGCCGCGAAAAGTATTCTTTCCTGATGTCCCTTGATTCCCCCGACGGTATCGCCTCCTCACTTCCGCAGTATATTACCCTCACCGGCGATATTAAAGTGATCGACGAGATGTTTAATAATTATCAGCAGATTACCCCCGAAACAATTATGAGCGCGGCAAAATATTATTTTACCCCCGAAAGAAGTACTACCCTGATCCTGAGAGGTGCAAAATGAGAACACTCCTTTTTTTATCGCTTCTTCTTATAAGTTTAACTTTTTCAAATAACGCTTCCGAGGGTATGATGAATTATGATCCGGATAAAACGGTCTTGCTGGAAAGCAGTCAGGAACCGGTTATTTCTTTTAAAATTTGGTTTAAAAGCGGTTCGCAGGATGATCCCTCCGGTAAAGAAGGACTCGCTTACTTTACCGCAAGAATGCTCTCGGAAGGAGGTACGCTTAATAATTCCTACGAGCAGATCCTCCTCAAACTCTTCCCCTTCGCCGCCTCTTATTATGCTTCCGCCGGTACGGAGATGACTATCTTCGGAGGCAGGATCCATAAGGATAATCTCGGCGAATTCTACAAGTTGTTCATTGACCAGCTGCTTAATCCCGCTTTCAGCCAGGATGCTTTTGCACGAATCAAGGAGAATACCCTGAACTACCTCAAGACTACTCTCAAATACAGCAGCGATGAGGAACTCGGGAAAGCGGTTCTCTATAATAAAATTTTCAGAGGCACGGGTTACGGACATATCTCATCGGGAACTATTTCAAGTGTTGAAAGCATAACTATTGAGGATGTTAAACAGTTTTTCAAAAAGTACTATAACCGTAATAACTTTGTGCTTGGATTAGCCGGCGGCTTTGAGAAGGATTTCCCCGCTAAAGTCTTTAGCGACCTGCAGAAACTTTCTGACGGAAAGGAAAATATTGTAAAAGCTCCCGAACCAAAACCCGTTAAGGGATTGAATGTTACTATCGTGAACAAGAAATCAAACGCAACGGCTATCTCCATCGGTTTTCCGATTGATTTATTAAGGGGCAGCAGGGAATGGTATGCCCTCGCAATTGCTAACTCTTACTTAGGAGAGCACAGGAATTCCAGCTCCCATTTGTATCAGGTGATCAGGGAAGCCAGGGGCTTGAATTATGGCGATTATAGCTATATTGAGCATTTCCCGAACGGCGGTAGGTTCCAGATGCCCATGCCCAATGCCCCCCGTAAGAAACAGATCTTTGAAATATGGATTCGTCCCGTCCCGAATGAAACTAAACATTTTTCCCTCAGAGCTGCCCTCAGAGAACTTCGCAAAATCGTTGACGGTGGATTGTCTCAGGAACAGTTCGACCTTACCAGAAACTTTCTGAAAAAATATGTACTCCATTACGCTCCCGATATGAACACCCGTCTCGGTTATGCCCTCGACGATAAATTCTACGGCATGAAGGAAAGCCATCTTGCCTTGTTCAGAAAAATGATGGACCAGCTTACTCTGGAAGACGTAAATAAGGCAATTAAAAAATATCTTCAGTATGACAATATGGAGATCGTGATGATTACCGACGAGGATAAGCCTTTGAAAGATGCCCTCGTTACCAACGCCCCCTCTCCTATTTCTTATGCAACTCCTAAACCGGATACCGTGCTTGAGGAGGATAAGGAAATAATAAACTACAAATTGCAAATTTCCGGGGATAAAGTTGAATTTCTGACTCTGGACGAGTTGTTTAAATAGTAAATATTTGAAAGAAAAAGACATGAAACTATTCGTAAAATCGGGTTACCTTATTTTGCTGTTGCTGCTGGTATTTACCGGATGCACCGCCGGCGTGAGTTCTGAGGTCTTTATCAGAGTGAATCAGGTCGGTTTCCTCCCCGGTGATGTTAAATCGGCTATTGTCTTTTCTACCACAAGTCTCGACGGTCAGACTTTTAAGATATTTAACGAAAAAAATAATGCCGTTTTTCAGGGCAAGCTCTCCTCTAATGCCGGCAAGTGGGGTAACTTTCCATTTAATTACCGCATTGACTTCTCGGAAGTGCGTACTAATGGATCTTATCACATAGAAGTGTCGAAAACAAAATCTCTGAGGTTCAGAGTTGGAACTAATGTGTATAAGGGGGTGGTGGACTCCCTCCTGAAATTCCTTAAAGTCCAGAGATGCGGCGCTACAAATCCTATTTTGCACGAGGTTTGCCATATTTACGATTCTCCCATAGTGATAGGTGACAGGAATATCAGCAAAGTTGACGTGACCGGGGGTTGGCATGATGCAGGGGACTATATTAAATTTCTTTCTACTACCGCCCTCACTACTTACATGCTTTTGTTTAGTTATGATTTTGACAGCTTCAAGTTCGGGTTTGATAATAATAAGGACGGTGTCCCCGATATTCTGGAAGAGGCTAAGATCGGTATTGACTGGCTACTTAGATGCAATTACGCTCCCGGCAAACTTATTAACCAGGTAGGGGATTTGAAAGACCATACAGTCGGCTGGCGCTTGCCTGAAAATGATCCCCTTAAATATGAAAGACCCGCTATTTCCAGCATCGGGAAAAATCAGGTGGGTATCTATGTTGCAGTGATGTCCCTTGCTGCTAAGATCTGGCGACAGAAATTCCTCGATACTGAGTTTTCTAAAAAGTGCCTGAATGCGGCAGAAAATATTTATGCTGTGAGAAACAGCGTCCCGGATGTCGATTCCGCTTATACGGGTATGTATGCGGAAAGTAATTACAACGGCAGAATGGCTTTGGGTGCCGTCGAATTGTATAACACTACCAGAGGCAGTCAGTTTTTATCCGAGGCGATTACTTATGGAGACAAGGCAGGCGCCGATTACTGGTGGAGTTGGGGAGATATTAATGGATTGGTTCATTACAGGCTTGCACAGCATATGCCCAGATTCAAAGATTATTTATACCAGAATTTATACGCCTTCAATCTTAATAAGGATTCAACGATTTACGGGGAAGCTACTGCGTTTACCTGGGGCACAACTAATACTCTCCTCGGTGTAACTCTCCAGTCAATCCTATGGAAAAGACTTAACAGCGGAAATGCGTTTGATTCACTTGCAGCTTATCAGCGCGATTATGTCCTCGGTAAAAATCCGTGGGGGATTTCTTTCATTTACAATATTGGAAGCAGAACGGTACGCCAGATGCATCATCAGGTGTCTCATTTCCGTAACAATTACTTGCCCGGTGGTATCTCCGCAGGTCCTGCTCCCAGAGAACTGTTAAAAAATTATCAGATTAACCGAACTAATAACGCCTTAAATCGGTTTAATTCTCAGGAGGTCCTCTATTTTGACGACCGGGAGGATTATTTATCCAATGAGCCAACCATTGTGACTAACGCTACGGCGATTTTCGTTTTCGGCTGGCTCGGGAATTAATTATGTAACTTTTTGAGGCATTTTTTTTGGTTTGTCTCAAAATGAGACAAATTTTATATTAGAATAGTTAATTTTTAACCATTTTAAGTCATTTCGGGTGGTATGATTTTTGAACATTATGAAGTGTATAACAATATTAAAAGACGATGAAAAAGAAAATTAACTCAATCAATTCAGGTATCTCACTTGTTGACAAAGCATGGGGAGGTTTCTATCGTGGCGGTACCTATATTCTCTTGGGGCAAAAGAAGAGCGGTAAAACCCTTCTTGGGCTTCAGTATGCCTGCGAAAGCGCTAAGGCAGGTGAGGTTTGTCTCTATTTCACTAGTATGAGACCTAAAGACCTAATGATTCACGCTGCTTCCATGGACTTCGATTTGCAGCACTACATGAATCAGAACCTGATTATCGTTGTCAGGGTTGCACCTCCTACAGATATTTATGAGGTTGGGACTCCTGATAATTTCCTGGTTGAATACCTGAACGATATTGTGACCGTGGTTGAACAATATTTGCCTCACCGGCTTATCTTTGACGAACTTACTCATTTCGTGGGTTTCGAGAATATTACTCTTCTGCAGCAGACTTTTTTACAGGTCGTTGAGCGCATCGAAGAGAAAAACGTTACAAGTCTTTTAATCTTTGCTGAACCCGCTACACAATTTGCCCAGATGATTATCGATTCCATTGTCCAGTACTCTACGGCAGTTATTTATCTGCAGAAAAAAACTCTGGACGAATCTGGCGGTTATAACGGCGGAAAAGCCACTATTACACCGAATATTGGTCATACGGAGGGTCAGTTTACTTCGGACTATGTGGTTGAACCCTACAAAGGAGTGACGTTCAGTTATGACAATGTACCCCCTAAAAAGTTCTCTAATCCTTTTGAAGTGGTAAAAGAAGAAATTCCTGAAACGCAAAAACCCAAAAGCAAGAGCAGGTCCGATCTTGGCAAATATAAACCGCTGACCAATATTGATGAGGTTCCGGACAGATTCTCTCTCACTAATTTCTACGACATTTCCGAGTTTAAGCTGATCTTAAATAACAAAATTGCACTCTTCAAAAGTACCGGTGAACCTTTTTCCCTTATTTCACTGAGACTCGACCCAAATGCCGAGAAAGAGAAAATTTTGACCATTAACCAGCTACAGAATACCGTAAGATTATCTACGGATAAGAAAGATAAAATTTGCGTTATTGAAAATAATATTTTAATTTTGTTAAGTAGAAATGAAGAAAAATCTCTGAACATGCTGGTTTCCAAGATGAGAAGCAATCTTCCTTTCACGGATCCAAAATTTGTTGAGGTAGTGATGCAGAATATTTTTGCATTCACTTATGAAGTAAACAATAGCGTAAAGAATGCAGATTCAATTTTTGAAGAAATTCTGGAAGATGAGCGACACTGAAGAAAGTGATTGCTTATGAGTACCGGCACGTTACGGTATTTATTAATTTTTCTCTTTTTCAGTATTCAGCTTTTCCCTCAGGCGGGGAGTGAATCCCTTAAAGCCGAAGCCCAGAAACAGATGGCTCTGGGGCGCTACGGTGAGGCTATTGAACTGATTAACAAATATATTACCGCGAACCCCCAGAAAGCTGACGGTTATAATATAAGAGGACTTTGCTACGAGAAAAGAAATCAACTCGAGTTAGCTGTCTATGATTTTAGAAATGCCCGCAAACTTGCCCCCAATAATAAAGAAATAGCGAATAACCTCGCCAGAGCTACTCAAACCTGGTATGACCAGCTCTACCTGAAAATAGAAGGACACAGAAGGGAAATTGCCATAGATCCCGGAAAAGCAGTTAATTATCTGGAGATTGGTAAGTGCTACAAAAATTTAGGGCAGTGGGGGCTTGCCGAAGAATGGTATGATGAGTATATTAAGCGGGAAGCTCCAAGCGCTGATGAGGTGATAAGATATACAGAGATACTCGCAAAAAATAACCACATTGAAAAAGGGGAAAAAATACTCAAAGAATACGTCGAAAAATATCCAAAAGATCACCGACTTTGGAGCAGATATGGTTATTTTACCCTTTGGCTGGGAAAAACTAAAATAGCCATTGAGGCATTTGAAACTGCTTTACAACTCAGACCATTTTTCCTTGAGGCTGAGGATGGATTGCGTCAAGCCCAGGGAAAGAGCTACGTCTATTCGATTAATGACACATCATATAATGCACGGGTTAGTGTACAGGGAAAAACAGAAGTAATCAAACCCCCGGTACCACAGGAATATGCGATTGATAAATATTACAGGATGCTGAAAAATAATCCTGATGACAACGAAACAAGGTTTAAACTCATTGAGGAACTTAAGAAAGTTAAACGCTACGAAGAGGCATATCAGCAGCTTGAACTTCTTGCAGATGAATATAGTGGGCAGGAGAGATTTGATGGATTGCTGACTGAAGTTGTTGCGGCTAGGGACAGCCTGAACCAGGAAAAGGTCACTGTGGCACGTGAAGAATTTGAAAGAGATCCCGATAATAAATCGAGCTTGTTAAAATTAGTTGAGTCATTGAACAGAGTTAGTTTGTTCGATGAATCCATGGCAGCATTATCTTCCTACTTTGACCAGCATCCGGATGAACAGGATCTGGACCTAAGATTTAATTATGCCCAGACATCCGCTTGGAATAAGGGGTATAATGTTGCAGAGGAACAACTTGCATATATTCTTGACAAAGATCCCGATAACCTGAAATTTAAATTACTGGGAGCACAGTTATCCGCTTGGACAGAACAGAATCTCGACAGGGGTACTGAGTTTACTCAGGATATTTTAGCGAAACAACCTAACAATTTTGACGCTATTTTGGCTGCGGGTCTTATTGAGGTTCATAAGAAAAATTTCGACGGCGCATCGGCATTCGTTGAACAGGCGAGGAGTATTAGACCAAAATCAAATGATCTTTCCACTCTGGAATTAAGAATTGAATTTGAAAAAATGCGCTTCGAAGAAGAGAAACTTCGTGAGATCCTTGAAGAAGGACAAAGATTACTGGAAAACGGGGATTGCGAAGGCGCTAAGACGAAATATGATGAGTATATGTCTCTAACTCCGGAAAATAGACTGGTTCAAAAAGAGTATGCCGATATTTTGGTCTGTTTGAAGGACTTTGACAGGGCTATAGAAATATATACTAATTTAATAGACCAGGAATACGAGTTTGACTATGATTTTGAGCGGGCTAAAGTATACCTCTATAAAGGAGATTCGCTTAAAGCTGTTGAGGAATTACAAAGACTGAGAGTGGAACAACCCGATAATTTCCTGCTTAATCTTTTTCTTGGAGATGCTTATCAGCAAGTTGGAAAATACAAACTGGCAAGGGAAACTTTTGAAGGGATGCAGTCAATGGATCTGGATTCAACGCAAAGAGCACTTGTTGATCAAAGAATTAGTTGGCTTCCGGTTACAGGAGTGGTCTCTTTTATAAAGAATTTTCCAACTTACTTGTTTTTATACCCTTACTATGCCTATTTTGATGACAACACGGAGTTCGGACTTCAACAATACGGATTAAAAGCAGAACTTGGTTTGCTTACGTGGATGTCCGTTGGCGCAGGTTATAGCAAAGGTCAGTACAGAGGCACCCTTGCTTCAAATCTGCAGAATAGCATTAGTTACACAACTGTTACAACCGGACTGTACATAAATATTGCTAATTTAGTATCTGTGGGAGGCAATATTGGCTCAAAGCTTTTTTCGGATAACATAAAGCGAGAAGTAATGGATTTCTTTGCCCGTTCAGAGAAAGACAGCCTTTATTATTTGTCACTCGGTTGGAATAAATCAGATGCTACGGAGATACTTTATTCCAAGCAACTTATATTTTCAAACCTTAATGCGGAAATGTATTCTTTCAGTGGTTGGTATCTTCACAACCTGCTGTGGAAAGTTTTAGCAAATTATAAAATGATAAATGTAGGCGACGGGAACAAAGGGGAAATATACGACTTGAGAGTTGGAAGGTACTGGGGAGAGGGAATTATTGCAGGTTATGAATATGCAGTGACCAATTTTATTAGAAGATCCACTCTTTACTTCTCACCGCAAAATTTTGAAACTCACTCCGTCTGGGGTGAGTACGATGCTCTGAAGGATGAAGATTATTCCTTGATTCTAGGAGGAAAAATAGGGTTGATTCCGGAGAGCAATTACATACTTTCAGACTTTTTCATAACTTATAAAACACTTCTGATAAAAAATTTATCTTTACAAGCGACCGGGAGACTGGGAAGGACTTTCAGAGAAAATACATCTTATAAATCCCGCGCCTTGCAAATACAATTAATGTGGGGTTTGTAGATAGTTTTGTTTCATTTTGAGACAAATTTCTTCAATAATCTCAAATTGAGACAAAATTTTATTCCCGGAACTTATTTGCCCGGAAATTTATTCTCAGATAAGTGATCAAGATATAAATAATGCCTCGTAAAAGAGGTGTTTTTTTCGTAATTTTGCGTAGATAATAGCAAATATTTTTTATATTTTATACTCTTTCTCTAATGTGTGTAATTTTGATTTTTAATTTGACCAGAATGAAAATATCTGCATTATGGCATTATTTTTGCACTATGTTTTATAATTAATGGTAAAAAATGAGTAAAAAAGAGAGAATACGAAAGACACTACTAACACTTGCGAACACGCAAGTGGGCCATGTGGACTATGATGAAAAAAAGAGAAAGATCATAAAAAGAATGATTACCTCAGGTATGACTTCTTTTTTGATGATATTAATAATATACTTTTCTCTCCCGTACACAATGTTTAATATGGGCTCGCTTTTTGAGTATTCCACTCTTGTGTCATTATTCCTCTTTTTAATTGTTCTCCTTTTCAGATACTTTATTTTACTGGTATTGGCTTATTTATACCTGAATGAGTACACATTCAAATCTGCGGAAGGTTTTTATCCATTCGTTTCTATTATTGTACCAGTTTATAATGAAGGGAAAGTGCTTGCCGATTCAATCTATTCGTTGTTAAAACTTGATTATTCAAATTATGAGATTATTATTGTGAATGATGGGTCTACTGACGATACTTTTGATGTTGGGAAGGAACTTGTAGGCTATCAGAGGGGGAAGTACAACGATGTAAAAGTATCTATGATAAATAAACCAAACGGTGGCAAAGCAAAAGCATTGAATGCCGGGATAAGTTACAGCAATTCCGATCTTGTATTATGTATGGATGGAGACTCCACACTAAGCGAGGAAACTTTAAAAGTTGCAGTAAGACACTTTGCTGACCCTGCTATAGGAGCAGTTGCGGGTAATGTGAAGGTGCTGAACAGGAAGAAGTTGTTTACTGATTTGCAGGCGCTTGAATATATTGAGGGATTAAACATGGCTCGCGCAGCACAGAGTTTTACACGCCTTGTTAATATTATCCCTGGACCAATTGGGATATTCAGAAAGAAAGCAATTGAGGATGCGGGTTATTATAGTAGTGATACATTTGCAGAAGATGCGGATCTGACTTTGAAAGTACTTGCGAGTGGATGGAAGATATATTATGAACCGCTTGCCATTTCTTATACTGAAGCTCCTGTAAAATTGCATCAGCTTCTTAAACAAAGATATCGCTGGACAAGAGGAATATTGCAGGCAATCAGAAAGCACCAGAAACTACTCGTGAATCCCTCCATTAATTTTGGAGTTACAGTCATATTATGGATGATGTTCTATGAGGCATTTATATGGCCTATTATGGACATTTTTGCAAATCTGTTCTTTATCTTCGTTGCGTTGATTTACGGGTTTTCATCACTGCTCTTTTTCTGGTGGGCCGGATTAGCATTGTTGGATATGACTACCGCACTGTATTGTGTCGCAGTGGAAAAAGAAGAAGTGAGATTAGTGCCCTATGCTCTAATATACAGATTGTTTTTCATTTTAACAATTGACGTTTGTAAAGTGATGTCCCTGATAGAAGAATTCCTTGGGTTTGAGATGACCTGGGGAAAACTGGAGAGAATCGGACTATCTCAAACTGGAAAGAAATAATATTCGGAGAAGAAAATGGAATTAATACCAATTTTAGCTACAATCATTTTAGTATCAACCATAAGCACATTTATTCTGGCTATCGGTGCTTATATACTTTATAAGGTCAGGGAGCGAAGAGGAAGACAAGTAGCGGTTCCGCAACCAGATAAGATTCAGGCTGAGTTGCTTACTCCGGAAGCTCAGGAAAGAGGTTTAACCCAGGAGGCAGGAATGCAAGCCGGGCAGATTGTTTACGAACAACCGATTGTTCCAGAGCCCCAGGAACCGATATTTGTTCAGCATAGAGCAACTATTCCTCAACCTGTACAGACAAGATTTACACCCTCACAGCAGTATGTGGCTCAAAAGCAGGATCAGCAACAACCCGTGAAGCAGCAAACCAGTTCAAAAACAGCTGAGCAGAAATTTTTGAAAATAACTTCCGAAGGATATGTTCCCTTAAAGGACAATAAGAAAGATGCTGGAGCATTAAAGTGGAGATAAATCCGGTTGTAACGAATACCCAAGCACCTCAAAAGACCAAGGAAAAGAAAGTCCGAAAGCGGACTTCCATGTCAATAAACGGGTTAACTCTTTTTATTATTGGTGCAGTATTTGTTGTTCTTTCATTTTTAACTTTCCAGTTGGTTATGAAGGGAGTTTACGGGTCATTCAGTCTTACTAAGACAATACCTTCGCTGGAATATGTAAATAACATGTTCGGGAAGAAGTATGTTGAAGTTGCGATACTTAATTCAAAGTACACTGAAAACAGACAACCGGCAGGAAGCACATGGTTGTCAGACAACATTATCACCTGGCAGAGGTTTCTTGATAATATTAAAGTAGAATATGATATTATCGGAGATTTAGACCTCGAGGAAGGAAGACACTGGAAGTATTCGATGCTTATACTGCCAGGGTCGCAAGCATTAAGTGACAATGAATTAGTGGCAATCAAAAAATTTATTGACAGGGGTGGCTCCGTTTTTGCAACGGGGGGAACGGCATCCTATTCAGCAGATGGCAAGTGGCGTGGCTGGCAATTCTTAACTGAGATATTTGGGGTAAAGTTCATAAAAGATTTCAAGAATGAAGAGTTACAGACCCATCTTCACACTCTAAGAGGTAATTTACCTTTAACAGCAAATATTCCTACCGGTTACCCAATGAAGATTGCTACCTGGGACAGACCTATAGCAGTAGAAGTTTTAGAACCCAGGACTACTCAGGTGAGTTTCTGGTACAATTATCGTCAAGATTCAGGACTGGTTCGAGAAGAAGTCAGGAAGTCAGCCGGAATTATTAACGGGACTTACGGAAGGGGCCGGTTTATCTGGTTTGGGTTTGAGCTTAATGCAGTAATTGGTGTTCAGGAGGACTTTGTGGTATTTGACAGACTGTTTCAGAATGGAATGGCATGGTTGAATTACAAAAATATCGGATACATAAAAGACTGGCCTGGTAATTATGAAGCGGCTGCAATCATTGTACCTCAATTGACTGAAGAAATTGATAATATAAACAATTTATTACCAATATTGGGCGCTAATGGGGTAAGGGCGGATTTCATGATTGACCCCGGACTTGTGAGTTCGCGTCCGGATCTTGTGACGCGAATAATGAATTATGGGAATCTTGGGGCAATAATTGATATTGGCTATCTGCAGTTCATAAGTGATACATCGAGTAAACTTGACGATTATAAAACTCAATCGGGAAGGATTGAGGATGTAAAGAAACTAAAACTCGGAGATCAAAAGTCAATTTTCAAAGGTATGATCCCAACTTATGGTCTTTTTGATGACAATACTGTTACTGCTCTGGTAAATAACAGGTTTTATTATGTTATGACAGATTCATTGACGGATAGATCAGTTCCGAGAACAATTATCAAAGGGGACAGACCAATTATTTCAATCACAAAAACAGCAAGGGATGATTTCAGAGTGATAAGAGATTTGGGATTAACGGAACCTGAGTTCCAGTTATATACATATAAAGAGGATGTGGACCGTGTGTTGTTTGAGGGGGGATTGTATGTATTCAAACTTCATACCGAACATCAGTGCAAAGCTCAATATGTTCAGGTTGTCTCAGAATTAATTAAGTACATGAAGTCGAAGAATATCTGGGTGACTAATGCAATGGACATTTATAATTGGTGGGTGAGAAAGAATAAAATTGAAATGAGGGTGGATTTCCGAAGCAATACCAGAATGGCGGTAACAGTTTCGAATCCAGGATACGAATACTTAAATGAATTCCTGGTAAATATTAATTTACAGAGACCAGCCAAAAACATAAGGATAACTGCGGAAATTATAGGCACAGAAATTCCTAATTTCACTTATGATGAACAAAACAAGATCCTTTATCTATCTATCAAGAACTTAAAACCTGGCAAATCGCGTATTTACTACATTGATTATGATGTGGTTAAAGAGAATTTATTATAATTCAATTTAATAAAATGAGTACGCTCGCGATAAATTATTTTCAAGATATACTTGGAGCCTTTAAGGCCCCTGCACTAATAACTGACTCCTTGGGAAAGGTGGCTTTGTTTAATGGTGGAGCCAGGGAGATTATAAGGGATTTGAGGGAAGGTGTGAGTATTGAGGAGATTTTTGATCTTGAAAGTTTAAAGAAGGTCGAATCTTCTATCGAAAGGAGCAGAGTATCTAAGAAAAAGGAAGAAGATATTGTTGATCTTCTTTTACCAGATGGAAGTCTTACAAAATATGAAGTTGGAGCATTATTTCTGCTTGGTGAATCGGGAGAATATTTTATTATAACTTTCGAAAGTTCAGGAGTTTTTAATAAACCGGGGCGGGCAAATAAGTTCAGAATTCTGCTGTCCGAACAAGAAGTAGAGAGATACGGGGGTACGATAAAGCAGCTTATTGGTAAGGTTGAAAACTCTTTTCCATTTACGATTCTGGGAAGGGAAGAGTTCCAGAAAGAGATTGACTCGACTTCGTTATTATTTTGGATGCTGGATCCGGATAATTTATTTATTATAGCAAATGAAAATCTTACGAAGACTTTGGGAGTGAGTACAAATCAGATTGAGGGAAAAGCATTTACGGGGTTTATTCCCGAATACCAAAGCGAGTTTTATAATGGAATTTTAAGATTAATAAAGAGTACTTTAAATAGTTTTGAAATAGATGGAAATCCTTTTGGCGGGTTATCTCAAGAAGAAAGAACAAAAACTTTAATAGTTCCGCTAATAGATTTTGATAATCAGGTCAGAGCTTTTTTGTTTTTTGGAGTTAGTGCTGAACAGAAAGAGAAAGGGGAAAATATAGGGGAAACTATTAGCTTGAAGAAATTTCCATTACCTGTGGTATTAGCAGATGAGGATGGGAATATTCATGATTTAAGCGATGAATTTAAAATGGTTTTTGGATTTGGCGGAATAAAGGTAGATGAAAAAAGATTATCTGATTATTTAGACAGGACAACTGTTGATGGTTTTTTTAGATTTGTATCAGGTACACTTACAGATCAAGATATTTATATAAGAAAAGGGGAAGGATATAAGGAAGAAATTGAAATCTTCAGAATGAGAATTCTGAAGTTCGGAGATAAAATAAAAAATAAAGATTCCTTTTTACTTACTTTTCAGAATGAATCTGTAGAAGACGATTTCTCGAAATTATTTAAGATTAGAGGCAAAATGTTTGATGTAATAGTTAAAAAAAATCCCGAACCGATTTTCATCTATACACTTGATGATCTCCGGTTTGTTGAGGTAAATGAGGCTGCCGAGAAACTCTACGGCTATACAAGAGAAGAATTCCTCAAAATGGACCTCACCGACTTATATAGTCCTGAAGACATTCAGTCATTATTAGTGGATACTCCAAATAAGCTCAAGGAAAATGAATTTCAGGGACCATTCAAGCACAAAAAAAGAGACGGTTCTCTTGTTCACGTTGAGATATTCAAGGACACATTTTTATATGAGGGGAGAAGGGCTCACTTTATAATTGTCCGGAATGTCGAAAAAAAGTATGAATCAGAAAAGGACTTAAGTGTTTTTCGAGCAGTTTTTGAAAACAGCAGGGAAGCAGTATTCTTAACGGACAGTACCGGTTTTATCAAATATGTGAATGAGAGTGCGATTGGTTTTCTGAGAAGAAAAAATAAAAAAGAAATTGAAGGATCGTCAATTATTTCTTATTTAGTTGATTCAGACCGGGGGAAATTAAATTCTCTGATATTGAATAAGTCGCTTGGTAAAAATAATTTAGAAGTTGCATTTAATCTGGGTAATGGCGAAAGAACAGAAGTTAATGTCTTGCTATATCCAGTGGGTGATGAGAGTAAAGAACCCGATTTTTACGCAATAATGATAAGTCAAACGAAAAATGAAAAAACTGAGAAGGAAGCAATTCGAGAACTTAGTAATGGAAATGGAGTTGTAGGACTTAGTAAGGAAACATTATCAGGAATTTTTCATGAGATTCTTACTCCGATTAATGTAATTATTGGATTTGTGCAAGAGTTGAAAGAGGGATTTGACTCTCCGGATAATGATCAAATTGAAGCAATGAATCTAATAGCACAGAACCGGGTAAATTTATTAGATACAATGAACTCAATTTCGGAATATTCCGGACTGCTTTCAGGACAGTTTCAGGTTATTCCAAAGGATTTCAGAGTTTTTGATTTGATGGAATCGCTCGAGAAAGATTTAGCGGACGATAGTATTTTAAGACAGAAACAACTTTTATTAAAGAAAGTGTCAAAGACTATCGAGATCAAGAGTGATAAAAAGATACTAAAGGAATTTATTTTCGGATTGTTAAAAATAATGTCCAGAGTTTCCAATTCTGAGAGTTTTTATATTTCCTATTATCAATATGATGAACAGAGCATTATGATGAGTTTCCGTGACGGCGAGGAAATATCGGGAAAACTGATGAAACTGTTAAAATCCGTGTTAATAGACGGTTCTTCAATAATTGTAAATACGTATGGGATGTCGAAATATTCAGCACTTACAATCCAAAAGATGGGAGAGATGCTCAATCTGGAATATGAACCAATAAAAAAATCCGGAAAGGAAGTTGAGTTCGGAATTATCATGCCTTTAGAGCTTGAGATACAAGATGTTGAGACTATTGAAGAAATTCCGCTAAAATCCAAGAAGAAATTTAAGAAACTGATAGAATTTGATAGTGAAGAGGAGAATGCTTCGGGAGGAAAGTTTCCTTCTTTAGAAAAAGAAAGTGAGGAGGAATCTGAAGAATTCGTTCCGATTATAAAATCTCATGAAAAGGAAGATAAGCCAAAGTTTGATTTAAGCAGATTAAACTGCTTATATCTGGAAGATCAGATTGATTCGCAAATTCTTTTCAAGGTTCAAATGAAAGAATTAAAAGAAATAGAATTTGCTGTTGGTTTTGAAGAAGCAGAACAATTTTTAATTCCCGGAAAGTTTGATTTTATCGTTATGGATATAAATCTGCATGGTGAGTATAATGGGCTGGATGCTCTTAAAATGATTAGAATGATGAGGGGATTTGCAACGATTCCCATAATTGCAGTTTCTGCATACATCCTTCCAGGGGATAAGGATAATTTCATAAAGGCTGGTTTTACGGATTTTATTGCCAAACCTTTATTCCGTGAAAAGGTTATTGAGGTATTGGAGAGGATTTTTAGCCAAAAATAAAGAGGTAATTATTCAATAGTTTTCTTGTTTTTTTAGTATTGATAAAATTGAACAAAGTACGTATTCATATCGAAGGAGAACCGAAGTGGGAGGCAAGGAGAATTTAAAGATTTTTTAACTAATTCACTTGACATTTAGAGAGAAAAGGATTAATTTGTACCATACATTTGTATGGTATTTTTATTTTAAAGAGATAGTTGATTTAGGAAGGATGATACGAATGGCAAAGGAATTAACAAAAATCCAGAAAGCTATATATGATTTTATAATGTATCAAAAATTTAGGGTGGGGAGGACCCCGTCTTTAGCGGAAATTGCTGAAAAATTCGGTTTTAAGAGCCGTGCAACTGTGCAGCAGCATCTGCATGCATTGGAAAAAAAGAACTATATTAAACGGGAAGTTGGATTATCCCGAAATATTGAGATTATAAAGAGAGATACTCTAATACAGGAGCCGATAATAGGGGAGGTAGCTGCCGGATCCCCACTAGTTGTATATTCGAATGTGATTGATATGGTAGAGTTGCCGGGGGTTGTAAAGCTACCAAAGGAGTCTTTTTTATTAAGAGTAAGGGGGGACAGTCTCAGAGACGCGAATATTTTTAACGGGGATGTAGTTATAGTAAATCCGAATTTAGTGATTCAGGATGGTCATATAGTTATAGCGATTTTGGAGGATTCAGCGGTTGTGAAGAGGTTTTACAGGAATGAGGATGCAATAGAACTTGTTTCGGAGAATCCCGAATATGAACCGATAATAGTGCGAAGGGATAACAATAAATTCAGAGTTGTGGGGGTGGTGATAGGAATATACAGAAATCTGGAATTAAAGAAGAGGAGATAATGAGGAATGAAAACCCGGTATTATATTGGAACTGCAGGGTGGAGTTATAAGGATTGGGTGAGGGTTTTTTACCCGAAACAACAAGATTCGTCATTTGATTATCTTACCTTCTATTCTCAATATTTTAACATTACAGAAGTAAACAGCACTTATTATACATATATAACCCCATCGATAGCTTCTGGCTGGTTGAGGAAAGTGGATGAAGAGGATGATTTTGTTTTTACAGTTAAATTAAACGGAGATTTTACGCACAAGAGGAAGTTCAGTAAGGAAAATGTGTTAAAAACTGTAGCGGTGCTGGATATTCTGGCTAAAAATAGCAGACTTAACGGAATATTAATGCAGTTTCCTTATTCGTTTGTCTTCAATGGGGAATCAGTAAGGTATGTAGGGATGCTGAGCGAAATATTTGGAATGTATAACAGATTTATTGAGATCAGGCATTCTTCGTGGAATAATAAGGATGCAGAGGGTTTTATGAGTGAAAATGACTTAACATTTACGACAGTAGATCAACCTCAGTTAGGGGAAGCAATGGATTTTAAACCAGTGATTACAAACGGGAGGGGATATTTTAGATTACATGGCAGGAATGGAGAGGGGTGGAAGAAATCAATAAGTGATTTTGGCAGAGGGGAAAGAGGGGGTGATCCTAATGAGAGATACAGATATTTGTATAGTTTGTCAGAACTAACTGATATTGCTCAAAAGATAAAGGAAAAAGAGGGGAAATTAAAGGAGATCAATGTTATAATGAACAATCATCCGGGAGGAGGGGCAGTTGTGAATGCGCTTGAGATGATCATTTTGTTAGGAGAAAAACTTAAGAAGAAAATTCCTTCTTCGCTTAAGAAGGAGGAAAATAAGAGTTTAAATTTGTTTGGGGACTTATGATATTTCATCTGGATCTGGATGCATTTTTTGTATCAGTTGAAAGGATATTAGATCCGCAACTTGATGGGAAAGCGGTGGTAGTGGGAGGAGATCCTGATGGGAGAGGAGTAGTGGCTGCATGTTCTTATGAAGCAAGAAGTTTTGGAATAAAATCAGGAATGCCGATAAAGACTGCGTTCAGATTATGTCCAAAAGGGATATATTTACATGGTCATGGAGACGAGTATCGGAGATATTCAGAAT
This sequence comes from Ignavibacteriales bacterium, assembly GCA_012517155.1. Lineage (GTDB taxonomy): Bacteria > Bacteroidota > Ignavibacteria > Ignavibacteriales > Ignavibacteriaceae > JAAYVN01. The sequence continues at coordinate 66,417 of JAAYVN010000055.1, forward strand.
TGGTAGAGGATTTATTGAAAAAATATGCTCCTATAATTGAACAGGCTTCTATTGATGAATTTTATGTGGATTTTGGGGGTTGTGAGAAGATTTACGGATCGTTGTATCTTTTTGCGCAGAAGATACAGAGGGAGGTGATGGATAAACTTTTTTTACCTATTTCAATAGGAATAGGACGTAATAAGATGATTGCGAAGATATGTTCGGATTTTAGCAAACCGATGGGGATAACTTATGTTTATCCGGGTATGGAGAAAGATTTTCTTGAGCCTTTGCCAGTGGAAGTAATTCCCGGGATTGGACCAGTGCTTCAGAGGGAACTTAATAACAGAGGGATTTATAGAATATCAGATATATTGAAGCTATCGGGGGATTATTTATTTGTGGCTTTTGGGAAATATGGAAGAGATTTATGGGAAAAGGCAAACGGCAGGGGAATTGAAGTGCTCTCCACGGCTGAACATAAGCAGAAAAGCATTTCAAAGGAAACAACTTTTGAGAAAGATGTAATCAGTAAAATATTTCTTGAAGAGGTGCTGAGTATATTAACCGCAAAAGTCTGCCATACATTAAGAAAAAAAGGATTTCTGGCATCTACAATCACTATAAAATTGAGATACAGCGATTTCATAACTTATAACAGATCGAAAACCGTTAAATTCACAAATGATGAGAAGGAAGTTTATGAAGTGGCATTAAAACTACTCAGAGATGCAAATAAAAGGAGGGTGGGTGTGAGATTAGTTGGAATTAATTTGAGTAATTTTACAAATTTTTGTTTTCAGGAGATGCTTTTTATTGAGGAAAGGGAGAAAAGGGAGAGAATGTTAAGGGCTGTAGATGAACTGAGAAGAAAATACGGATACTCTATAATAAAGAGCAAGGGGGCGGGAATTGATAGCATATAAGGGGGTTTGTAACTTTGTTTTATAGCTTTTTTTCTTGTAAATTAACACTTATATTTTTCGGAAATATTGAGATAATTGAATTTTAAGTTATTAACAAAAGATAAAAAATGTAAAGCCAGAGCCGGAGAATTTGTAACTCCGCATGGTTTGGTTGAAACGCCAATTTTTATGCCTGTAGGGACGCAGGGAACTGTGAAGGCAGTTAATAATTTGTTCCTTGAAAAAGACATCAATGCTCCAATTATTCTTGGGAACACGTACCATTTATATCTTAGACCCGGAACAGAAATACTTGAAAGAGCCGGGGGATTACATGGATTTATGAACTGGAAACGGACTATATTAACTGACAGCGGCGGATTTCAGATATTCAGCCTGGCAGAGTTGAGGAAGCTTAAATATGATGGAGTAGAATTCAAGTCACATCTTGATGGATCCAAGCACTTTTTCAGTCCTGAAAAAGTAGTACAAATTCAGAGGTCAATCGGTTCTGATATAATGATGGTGCTTGACGAATGTACACCATACCCGTGTGATTATGAATATGCAAAGAAGTCAAAAGAACTTACAACAAGGTGGGCATATCTGAATAAGGAAGCATTTGACAATACTTCACCGCTATATGGAAATGAGCAGTTTCAGTTTGGTATTATTCAAGGGAGTGTATATAAGGATCTGAGAGAGGGATCGGCAAAGGAGATTTGCGGAATTGGATTTGATGGGTATGCAATCGGAGGTCTTGCAGTTGGGGAACCGACGGAAAGAATGTATGAGATAGTTGATTTTGTTACAGATATAATTCCTAATGAGAAGCCGAGATATTTAATGGGAGTAGGACGTCCGGAGAACCTTTTAGAAGCTATTGAAAGAGGGATAGATATGTTTGATTGCGTAATGCCGACAAGGAATGCCCGAAATGCATATCTTTTCACATCTCAAGGGATACTTTCCATGAGGAATGCGCAGTATAAGGATGATTTCAAAAGGATTGATGAAGGATGTAACTGTTTTACGTGCAGTAATTATACGAGAGCATATTTAAGGCATTTATTTATTGCTAAAGAGCTACTGGCTCTTGAACTAGCATCGGTTCATAACTTGCATTTTTATTTAAATCTGATTAAAACAGCACGTAGGAATATATTAGCAGGAGATTTCTTTGAGTGGAAAAGAGATATAATTAATAATCTTAAGAGAATAACAGAATAATAATAAATAAAATAATAATCATATCAACGGAGGAAAAGTGAATATTCTTTTTGCAATGGCTCCCCAAGGCGGGGATCAAGGCGGTGGACTAATGAGCACATTAATAATGTTTGGTGCGATATTTCTCATTTTTTATTTCATGATAATACGCCCACAACAGAAAAGAACCAAGGAAAGAGAGAAACTTTTAAGCAGCATACAAAAAGGTGATAAAGTTATAACGAACGGTGGAATCCACGGAGTAGTTTCAAGTGTGGAAGAGAAGACAGTTATATTGCAGGTAAGTGATAACACTAAGTTAAAATTCGAGAGATCTGCAATAACATCAGTAACCTCGAGTAAGGAATAATATAAAGGTAGATGCCATGTTTTGCAAGGTTGAGGAAGCAATTGAAGATATTAAAAATGGTAAGATAATCATTGTTACAGATGACGAGGATCGGGAGAATGAAGGGGATTTCATTTGCGCTGCTCAGTTTATAACTCCGGAAATAATCAACTTTATGATAAATCAAGGGAGGGGATTAGTATGCATATCAATGACTTCAGAAAGATTAAACCACCTTGATTTGCCTCTAATGACCGGTTCCAACACTGCATTGCATGGCACCCAGTTTACTGTATCGGTTGATGCTGTTGATGGGACAACAACAGGTATATCGGCAAAAGACAGGGCAGTAACAATCAAAAAACTGATTGACCCAAAGAGCACGAAGGAGGACTTTGCAGTACCCGGACATATTTTCCCATTGAGGGCTTTCAATGAGGGGGTATTACGAAGGGCGGGGCATACTGAAGCAGGAGTTGATTTATGCAAGTTAGCCAAGGTGGAATCTGCTGCAGTTCTATGTGAGATTTTAAAAGATAATGGGGAAATGGCAAGAACAGAAGATCTGGTTGAAATTGCAAAAAAGTTCAATCTTAAGATCCTAACGGTTCAAGCACTGATAAACTACAGACTGCGAAAAGAAAGATATGTGGTAAAAGTATCGGAAGCCGATCTTCCAACGGACAGGGGGGATTTCAGGATTATGGTATATAAAAGTCTTGTTGATAACAAAGAACATGTTGCACTTGTGAAGGGAGATATTGATCCGGAAGTCCCAATTTTAGTAAGAATGCATTCAGAATGTCTGACCGGGGACGTATTTCACTCCCTGAGATGTGACTGTCATGATCAACTGAACCATGCTCTTGACATCATTAAAGGGGAGGATAGCGGAGTGCTGGTATATATGCGTCAGGAGGGGAGAGGAATAGGGCTGGTCAATAAGATAAAAGCTTACGATTTACAGGATCATGGCAGAGATACAGTTGAAGCAAATGAAGAGTTGGGATTCAGAGCAGATCTTAGAGATTATGGAATTGGCGCGCAAATATTACTCGATCTTGGTGTGAGAAAGTTAAAGCTTCTCACAAATAATCCCAAAAAAATAGTTGGACTTCATGGATTTGGACTGGAAGTGATCGAGAGAATTCCAATAGAAATTCAACCAAACAGAAACAACAGGAAATATCTGGAGACGAAAAGGGATAAACTGGGACACTTAATTCTTAATCATACAAAGCAGGTGTGAATAAGAATATGCGAGGATAGTGCATGCATTAGGCATGTCTGATTACTTAGTACTATAAGCAAACTTTTGTGTTAGATGAAATAATCAAGAATAAGTAAGTTATGAGAAACATTGTTAGACTATTTTTTGTATTCTTAATGAGCACAATACTCTATTCCCAAACCGGGGGAGTATTTCATGCGAAGATAGAAGGAGAAATTGACCTTGGGCTTACCCCCTATATCAAGAGAGTTATAAAAGATGCAGAGAATGCCGGAGCCAAAGCGATAATTTTTGAAATAAATACTTTTGGTGGAAGAGTTGATGCGGCTACTCAGATTAAAGATGCAATTTTAGAAAGCAAAGTTCTAACAATTGCATATATAAATAAAAGGGCAATATCGGCGGGGGCTTTAATTGCTTTATCATGCAAGAAAATTGTCATGGTTAAGGGTAGTTCGATGGGGGCAACAACTGTAGTTGACCAGACAGGAGAAAAACAATCGGAAAAGTACCAGTCATACATGAGATCCGAAATGAGATCCACTGCAGAACGAAACGGAAGAAGGACTGATATTGCGGAAGGAATGGTGGATGAGCGAATAGTAGTAGAAGGACTGGTGGACAGCACGCAATTAATAACGCTTACGTCGGATGAAGCAAGGAAATTTGGTTATGCAGATACGGTGGTTTCCTCGTTTGTAGAGATGTTAAAAGCTTATAATCTTGATGAAAGAGTAGTAACAGTCACCGAAACCAACTGGGCAGAGGATTTTGTGAGGTTTTTAGGTAATCCGATAGTATCTTCCTTGTTAATGATGATAGGCATGATCGGAATGTACACAGAAATCAAGACGCCAGGCTGGGGAGTTGCCGGGACAGTGGCTTTGATAGCTTTTGCGCTTTTCTTTGGTTCGGCAGTAATCCTTGAATTAGCATCGATGCTTGAAATCTTAATATTTATATTTGGGGTAATACTTTTGCTCGTAGAGATTTTCGTAATACCCGGATTTGGAATAGCCGGAATTGGCGGGATATTGTTAATTGTTATCTCGTTATTTCTCGCACTAATTGATACGACATTTTATTTCGATACAGAATTAATATTCGTAGCAATTATACAGCTTGCCGCTGCATTAGGGGGAGGGTTAATTATTATAGCTATGCTACTAAAATATTTGCCGAAGTCCTCCACATTTCACCAGTTTATACTTGATGATGCAACGTCAAGATCCGAAGGGTTTGTATCAAATCCGGAGCATAGTGAACTAACCGGAGAGGAAGGAGAAGCGCTGACTGATTTGAGGCCATCAGGAATTGTGGTGATAAAATCAAAAAGATATGACGTTGTTACAGAAGGGGACTATATACAAAAAGGGAGTAGAATAAAAGTTTCAAGGGTTGAGGGCGTTAAAATAATTGTTCAAAAAATGTAGTATTAGTAAAATTATCTAACAAAAAATTGGAGGTAGTATGGCATTTTCATTAAACAAAGTACAGTTGATTGGTCACCTTGGCAAGGATTGTGAGACGCGCGTTCTTGCTTCAGGTACATCAGTAACATCTTTTACCGTTGCAACAAATTATAGTTACAAGGGTAAAGAGGGTAACTGGATTGATGAAACAACCTGGCACAATGTAGTTGCATGGGCTTTAAGTGATTATATGCAGGGAGTATTGAAGAAGGGGGCAAAAGTATACGTTGAGGGGAGAATTTCAAAACGAGAATATACAGACAAAGAGGGGATTAAGAGATATGTAACTGAGATTGTATCAGAAAGACTGATTCCTCTGGACCCGAGATTAGCAGACCAAGGAAAAGATTTTTCAGCTCCGACTTCTGAAGCAGATATAATTCCTGATTCAAAAGAGGATGACCTTCCGTTTTAATCCGGAACTTGCATTAGTAAGAATGTAAAACAATAGAGGAATATAGAATTATTTGGAAATTGAGCAGTTAGTAAAATACGTTTCATTAGTTTTTCTAATTATTTTTTCAGCTTTTTTTTCAGGCTCAGAAGTCGCCTTTTTTTCCATTGATAAAAAGAAAGCAAAGGACTTGTTATCCGACCATTCTTTGATTCTTAAGTATAGTTTGCGGTTACTGGAGTATCCAAGAAGGTTGCTTGTCGCAATATTAATCGGTAACAACGTTGTAAATATTGCGGCATCAATTATAAGTGTGACAATTGCGCTTGGAATTGCGAAAGATGCCAATCTTTCGGAAGAATTAGTGATAACCGTCCAGATTATTTTACTAACTGCTGTAATTATTTTGTTTGGTGAATTAATTCCGAAGATCTGGGCAACTAAAGCTCCGCTTTCTTTTATGAAAGCAGTAGCTTTTCCCTTGTATTGGATAAGTGCATTAATATTTCCGGTATCGGAATTAATTACAGAACTGTTGGTGGTTTTCTATAAGTTTATTAAGACAGATAAAAGCAAAGGGGCATTGACGAGGGAGGATATTCATCATCTTGCGAAAATTGGGCACGAACGAGGAACGCTCGAGGATCATGAACAGGAGTTAATTCAATCGCTTGTATCCGTAAAAACAGTGATTGTAAGGGAGATTATGAGGCCGAGAGTTGATATGGTGGCAGTGTCCACGGATTCATCCCTTGAGGAAGTGCTTCAGACGATCAGTGAATCCGGGCACAGCAGGATCCCGTTATACAAAGAGGATCTTGACGAGATAGTCGGGATTATTTATGCTAAGGATTTGCTTAAGTTTTTAAAAGACAAAACCCAGAAGGAAAGATTCAGTCCGCTAACAATTGCACGCAAGGCGTTATTCATTCCGGAAACAAAACTTAGTAATGAGCTGATGAAAGAGTTCCAGGAAAAGAAGATGCACCTGGCGATAGTAGTCGATGAATACGGGGGAACGTCCGGATTGGTTACTCTGGAAGATATACTTGAGGAAATTATCGGAGAAATCAGGGATGAGTATGATAAAGAAGAAGAGGAAATCAGTAAGATTTCCGAAAACACTTATATTGCAAAGGGATCAATTTCGATAAGTGAATTAAATGAGAATCTGAATCTTGGCATTGATTTATCGAATGCGGATTATGATACTCTGGGTGGTTTTGTTTTCAATCAAGCAGAAGAGATTCCGAAAGAAGGATATTCGTTTGAATTTAACCAAACCAGGTTTACTGTGAAGGAAGTGGCAAACAAGAGAATTAAAAAAATCCAAATTGATATGAAGAATGAGTAAAGGCTGCTTAATAAAAGGTCTTATAATTTCTACGGTCGTACTAGCGGGGATATTTTATGTACTAACCGTACGACTCGATGACTGGGTTTTAAATCCGATCAAAGACACATTATACTCTTCGACGTTCGATGAGATTGAAAAAAATATGAATGACCTTAAGGACACTCAATACAAGGACTCGCTGGTTGTGTTATTTAAGGACTATGCGAAAAAATTCAAGAGTTTGAAGGAAATTAATCTCAACGATATGGGAAAAAGAGCAGAACAAATCGGTGTGCTTTTATCGGATAGTCTGGTTTCCAAGGAGGATTTCGACAGGATTAAGTATTTGTTAGAAAAGAGTAAGAATCAGAATGAAAAATCAAAAGAAAACTGAGTTAAAAGTCGGGATCACGATATTTTTTGCATTATTGGTACTGATGCTAATCATAGCGTGGGCAAAAAACATTTCAATATCGGCTGCCCGCACTCATTTCGACATCAGATTTGCGAATGCCTCAGGATTGGAAGTCGGGGATAATGTGACGGTTAACGGAGTAAGGAAAGGGAATGTTGATAATATCCGGGTTAACGGAGAGTCCGTAATAGTGACGTTAGCCATCGAGTCCGACATTAAAATCCGGGAAGATGCAAAGTTTTACATTGGCATGCTGGATTTAATGGGAGGGAAAAAAGTTGAGATAATTCAAGGGAATTCGGGGAAGGAACTTGACTACGGTAAACTTCATACCGGTACTTATTTGATGGATATCTCGAGTGCCATGGCTTCCATGGGATCGCTGACAGAAGACGTACCCAAGCTGATAAGCAAGATCAACGAAACACTGGACGGGATTAACTCAATAGTCAACAATCAGGAGGTCCGGAATAATTTAGTGACCTCATTGAACAATCTGAGTACTATATCACAGGACTTAAGGATACTGATTCAGAACAATGATAAAAAAATTGAATCATTGCTGACAAATACCAATGATCTGGTAAACAACTCAAACGAGTTTTTGAAGAAGAACAGCAAGGGGATAGAATCTTCTTTGCAGAATATTGAAGGGTTACTTGTAAAAGCTGATACGCTGATTTCCGGAGTAACGGAGTTATCGAATGATACAAAGTCGGGCGAAAACAATCTGGGGAAGCTTCTCTACGATAAGGAACTCTATAAAGAAATTGAAACGACCGTTAAAACACTTAAGGAACTAACTACGATCTTAAACGAGCAATTAAAGAATGAAGGCGTAAATGTTAAGGCGAAAATCAAGTTATTTTAGTTTATTATTCTTAGTAATTTTTTGTGGTAGTCTATTAGCAAACTCCCACCCTGTTCAGGGAAAGAACGGGATGGTTGTAACGGCTCAGGAATTAGCGACCAAAGTCGGGTTGCATATACTTAAAAAAGGGGGGAATGCGATAGACGCAGCTGTGGCAGTTGGTTTTGCGCTTGCCGTAACGTATCCTGCTGCGGGGAATTTGGGTGGCGGGGGATATATGGTAATAAGAAAGAGCGACGGAACCTGCACGACTCTGGATTACCGGGAAAGAGCACCGATGAAAGCATTCCGGGACATGTATCTGGATGCCATGGGGAATCATCAACCAATTTTAAGTGAGGAGGGAGTAACATCGTCAGGAGTTCCGGGTTCCGTGGCGGGATTGATATATGCATTAGAAAAATACGGGACGATGAAGCTGAGCGAAGTAATTCAGCCTGCTATAAATTTAGCGACAGACGGATTTTCCCTGTCTAATTCGGATGCCAGGATAATCAACAGCAATTTTAAGAACTGGCAGAAATACGAATCGTCAGGAAAAATATTTCTCAACAACGGGGAGAAGTACCAGGAAGGAGAAATATTCAAACAGAAAGACCTTGGGAAGACACTCGGGTTAATCAAGAAGTTCGGGAAGGATGGATTTTACAAAGGAGAAACCGCAAAGCTGATTGTTGAGCAGATGACGAAAGACGGGGGATACATGACTTTGGAGGATCTTGAAAACTATAAGGTTATTGAGCGGGAACCACTGAGGGGGACTTACAAGGGATATGAGATTGTTTCCATGCCACCGTCATCATCCGGCGGGACTGCTTTAATCCAGATGCTGAATATTCTTGAAAACACTGACCTTGCAAAGCTGGGATGGGGGAGCAGCGAATATTATCATTATCTTGTTGAAACGATGAGGCGAGTATATGCGGACAGATCGAAGCATTTGGGAGATCCCGAGTATTATGATGTTCCGCTAAAGCAGTTAATCTCGAAAGAGTATGCCAGGGAGCGGTTCAGCAGCATAAAAGAAGTATCCTCAAGGAGTTCAGAAGTATTGCCCGGGGAAGTATCGGGACTCTATGAAAGTGAAGAGACAACGCATTACAGTATATATGACAAATCGGGGAATGCGGTAAGCGTGACGACCACGATCAACTCGAGTTTTGGGTCGAATGTTGTGGTGGAAGGGGCAGGATTTTTATTAAACAATGAGATGGATGATTTCAGCAGCAAACCGGGAGTTCCGAACCAGTTCGGGCTGCTGGGGAGCGAAGCAAATTCTATTGAACCGGGGAAGAGGATGCTAAGTTCGATGACTCCCACGATAGTTTTGAAGGAGAACGAGCCGTATCTGGTAGTGGGCTCTCCGGGGGGCTCGACCATTATGACGGTAGTATTGCAAGTGATATTAAACTGCATTGATTTCGGGATGAGTATACGGGATGCCAACGATGCGCCGAGAATACATCACCAGTGGTATCCTGATGAAATCTGGTATGAAAAATTCGGATTAAGCAATGATGTTATGGAGAATATGCAAAGGAAAGGGCACATATTTGCGAAAAAAACGAGAACACTTGGATTAGTGGAAGGAATAATGATTGATAAGAAAGCCGGTATCATATCAGGGGCAACCGATAAACGGGGATATGGGTTAGCGGAGGGATATTAAGATGATTTTGGGAATCGGCGTGGATATTATAGAGATAGCAAGAATAAAGCAGTCAATTGAAAGAACCGGTGACAGATTTCTGAAGAGGGTTTTTACAGAGAAGGAAATAGAGTACTGTGTTTCGAAGGGGAACAAGTATCAGCATTTTGCGGCGCGATTTGCTGCAAAAGAGGCGATATCGAAAGCACTTTCAATCGGGTGGAATAATCAATTTGACTGGAAAAATGTTGAAGTGCTGAACGAAAAAACCGGAGAACCCAAAGTTCACTTAAACGGACTGCTGAAGGACTTTTTACCTGCGCAAACAAATCTGAAGATCACCATGAGTCATTCGGATGAATACGCGGTCTGTTTTGCGATACTGGAGCAAATTGGATGAGATTATTCGCGATAAAATTCTTAGTAATTTTTGCGATTTACATCCATCCACAATCATTGTCACCTATTCCGTCCGCAACGGGGACGGAATTTTTTTTCAAGCCAGAAACAATTTCAATCCACAGGGTAGCGATATCGGGTTCCTTTAATAACTGGGCGCCTGCGCAGTACTTAATGGAGTACGACGGGGAAGAGAAAGTGTGGAGAGGAACGGTCCCGCTGACTCCGGGAGTGGAATACCACTACAAATTTGTACTTAACGACACTCTATGGATAACCGATCCGAACGCTCCGAACGTTACGGAAGATGAGTGGAGGAACGGAATAATCATTCCCAAGGAGTACGGAATCCCATACATTAAAAGTATTTTCCCGCCTGATAATAAGCGACTAACAAAGATTCCCGGGATAAAAGCAGTTTTAAGCGGACACAGGTCACCGGTTGACGCCAGATCCATAAGAGTGCTATTTGACGGGGAGGAGATAAAGCACAGTTTCAATTGCGAGACATCGGAGCTGACGGTGGTTCCGGACACGGGGATTGAAGACGGGGAGCATGAAGTGGTAATCTCGTTTGCCGACGAGGAGGGGAAAACAAACAAAGGAGTTACCAGCCGGTTTTTTCTGGACCGGTACATTTCGAAGATACAGACACCCGGTTTTTATGACAGCGCTATAATGTACGAAGTTTTCATCAGGAAGTTTTCGGATTCCGACGGGGACGGTACAGGGGATTTTGAGGGACTGAGAAGCAGACTCGACTACCTGAGAAATGAATTAAACATTGATGCAATCTGGCTGATGCCGTTCAATGAATCGACGACCGAGCACGGATACAATGTGGTTGATTATTTTTCTATAGAAACGGACTACGGGAGTAAAGAAGACTACAGAGAATTTTTGAGAGATGCGAAGGAGCGGGGGATCAAAGTAATCATGGACTTTGTAATCAACCACACAGACAGCACGCATCCTTTTTTCCTTGATGCATACAGGAATCCCGGGAGCAAATACTCAGACCGGTATCAGTTCAGAAACGGGGAGAACAGTGACTGGAATCATTTCGGGATTGACAGGAAGATGCCAAAGCTGAATTTTGACAATCAGGAAGTTCAGGATTATTTTATAGAAGCTGCAAAGTACTGGATGGATCCAAACGGGGACGGGGATTTCGGGGACGGAGTGGACGGATTCAGATGTGACGCAGCAAAGGAGGTACCGCACAAATTCTGGAACCGTTTCCGGAAGGAAGTGAAGAGGATAAATCAGGAGGTCTTATTGCTCGGGGAAGTGTGGGACAATCCGAATTTTATGATACCGTTTTTCAAAGAAGAATTTGACATGCTTTTTGATTATCCACTCTTTTATGCTATGGAGCGGTATTTCAAGACCAATGACGCAGGAGGGATAGCGAGGACACTGACCGAACAGAGAGATATTTTCCCTGCGGGTTTTCAAATGGTGAGGTTCCTCTCAAATCATGACAATAACAGGGCGCTTTCGAAGGTTGGGGAGAACACGGACAAATTAAAGCAGGCGCTGGCGATAATATTCACGCTTCCCGGAACTCCGATGATATATTACGGTGATGAACTTGGATTAACCGGAACATTGCCTCCGGAGAATGTGCGTCAGGATTTTGACCGGGTAAAATTAAGCAAGCTGGAAAAAGAGGAGGGGAGCATTTATAACTTCTACCGAAAAATGACTAAGTTGCGGAAGGAGAATAATATTTTTATGGAAAGGGATGATGCTGTGAATAAATCGGTTTCCTTTCCTGAGGCAAAGGGGAGCGGATTACTAGGGTACGTAAGATACAGGGGGAGCGAGCGGGTTGGGGTGTTTGTAAACAATTCAGGAGAAAGAGTAAGCTCTCCGAAATTCAATTTCAGTGATGTGCAGTTTACCCGGGAAGGATATGAGGTACTTGATAAGTACAAAACAGATTTGGACGGAATGAAACTCAGGGCGGTTGAGAATCCGGGACAACTGATTCTGGAAAATGTAAGGATTGAAAACGGCGGATATTTAATAATAAAGTTGAAATGATATGAAAAAGCATTTACAAGTTTTTTTGATATTCCTGACAGCAGTACTTTTAGCGGGCTGTTCAGGGAGAAGCGACAAGGATGAGATAGTAATCTGGCACAACATGCGACCGGAGGAGACCAAAATCCTTCAGGAGCAGATAGACGAATTCACCAGAAAGAATCCGGGCATCAAGGTAATACAGTTATTCAAAGAGACCGAGGAAATGCGTTCGGGGTATATAGTAGCGGCGATAGGGGGGCAGGGACCGGATCTGATCTATGGACCGTCAGACCAGATAGGTCCGTTTGTGGAGATGAAGATAATAAAACCGCTGGACGAAGTATTTGACACAGTGTTTATCAATTCATTCAATCAGAGTGCGCTGATAGAAGTGGAAGGGAAGTTATGGCAGCTTGCGGACAAACTTGGAAACCATTTAATGCTGGTTTACAACAAAAAGATGGTACCCGTTCCGCCGACGAATGACAAAGAATTGATAGAGATCGGGAAGAAGCTGACCATAGACAAGAACGGAGACGGGAGACCGGATCAGTACGGGCTGGTGTGGAATTACACAGAGCCATATTTCTTCATCCCATTTTTAACCGGGCACGGGGGTTGGGTGCTGGACAGTTTGAACAAGCCATCGCTGGACACACCGGAGATGGTGAAGGCACTGAAGTTCATGAAGGCGCTGAGGGATGAATACAAAATAATTCCAAACGAGGCGGATTACAATGTAGCCGATGCGCTATTCAAAGAAGGAAGAGCGGGGATGATGATAAACGGGGACTGGTCGTGGTCAGGGTACGGGAATGCGGGAATAGATTACGGGATAGCAGTTCTTCCGAAGATAACCTCCACGGGTTTATACTGCAAGCCGATGATAGCGCCGAAGGGATTTTCGATAAATCAGAGAGTAGAGGGGGAAAGACTTGAGAGAGTAAAAGCGCTTCTGGAATTCGTATTAAGTCCGGAGAAGCAGATAGAGACCGCTTTAAGAGTAAAGACATTTCCGACGCGGACGGAATTATACAGTGACAAGAGGCTGCTGGCAGACGAGGTACTGAACAAATCGATGCAGCAGATAAATAATGGTATTCCGCTGCCGATAATAACGGAGATGCGAGCAATCTGGGATGCAATGCGTCCGCCATACCAGGCAGTACTCGGAGGCTCGATAACGCCGAACGAAGCGGCGAAGCAGATGCAGAAGCAGTCGCTGATAAAAATCAAGGAGCTGCGGGAGTCAATAGAAAATCCGGTGTGGGGGCTGATTGTGCAGATACTTCTGTTAGTTGCCGCGGGGGTGACATTATTCATGATGAGGAAATCCATTACAGGATTTTTCAGGAATCTGAAGAAGGACTCATTTGCCTATCTGCTGAGCATGCCGGCGGTAGTAATAATGGTGGGGGTGATATTTTATCCGTTCGTATATAATATTGTGCTGTCGTTCTCGAACATGAGTCTGGCGCACATACACGACTGGAGCATAGTAGGGTTCATACAGTACGCAAAAGTATTCAGTGAGCCGCAGTTCTACGAAATATTTCTAAAGACGATAATATGGACAGGGGCGAATCTATTTTTCCATGTATTTTTAGGAGTAACGCTGGCGCTGCTGCTGAACAAGGGGTTGCCGGGAACGCCGATATTCCGGACACTGCTGATATTACCATGGGCAATGCCGCAGTACATAGTAGCGCTGACGTGGCGGGGGATGTTCAATTACGAATACGGAAGCATTAATTTACTGCTTGTTAAGTTTTTATCAATGTCGCCGATAGAGTGGTTAAAGTCGCCGGCGGAGGCATTCATGGCGGTAATCATCACGAATATATGGTTAGGATTTCCGTTCATGATGATAATAGCGCTCGGAGCACTGCAGTCCATACCGCAGGAGCTATACGAGGCGGCGGATATAGACGGGGCGAAGTGGTATCACAAACTTAAAAGCATCACAATTCCGTTAATCAAGCCGGTAATGATTCCGGCAATCACGCTGGGAGTAATCTGGACATTCAACAATCTGAACATAGTATGGTTAGTAAGCAATGCGGGAGAGCCGTCGGACAAGACGCACATATTAGTCTCGTATGTTTACAAAGCCGCATTTAATCTATACCGGTACGGATATGCAGCGGCGTTCAGTGTAGTACTATTTTTGATATTACTTGCTTTCGGGCTGACCTTCCTAAGGAAGACCAAAGCAACCGAATCAGTATATTAGGAGGGAGAGATGGACAAAAAGAAATTAGCAACAAACATACTGACATACATATTCCTGACGGTATTCACGCTAATCGTATTATATCCGATAATGAATGTAATCACGATAAGCATAAGACCGGGGGACAAACTAATGTCCACCTCACTGGCAATAATACCGGAGAACGCGACATTCAAGAATTACATTGAGTTATTCACGAACAGACCATTTTTGTTATGGGCATGGAACTCCGCGATAGTATCATTTGTAGTAACATTCACGGGGGTTGCATTAGCGTCAACGGCGGGGTATGCGCTATCCAGGTTCAGATTTATCGGAAAGCAGACGACGATGCTGGGGTTATTAACCACGCAGATGTTTCCGGCGACGATGTTATTGCTGCCGATGTACATAATGCTGATAAAGCTGGAGCTGCTGAACAGTTATTTAGGGATAATAATAGTATATTCAGCGACAGCGCTGCCGTTCTGCATCTGGCAGATGAAGGGGTACTATGACACAATCCCGTTCAGTCTGGAAGAGAGTGCGCGTATAGACGGGTGCAGCAGATGGCAGGCATTTTACAAAATAATATTTCCCTTAGCGGCGCCGGCTTTGGTAATAACGGCGTTATTTTCATTTATGACGGCATGGTCGGAGTATATAGTAGCTGCGCAGGTATTGCAGGACACAAAGCTATTCACGTTACCGCTGGGATTAAAGTCATTCGAGTCGAACATGTCAACCGAGTGGGGGTTATATGCGGCTGCATCGCTGGTGGTGAGTATACCGGTGGTGGTGTTATTTGTAATTTTGAGCAAGTGGCTGGTATCGGGGCTGACGCTTGGGAGTGTGAAGGGGTAGGGGGGGAGAGTACGACACGCAGGGTGTTGCAGAACTCATGAAAGAAGAGAATATTTAAGAAAATATCCATTTATCTGTTCTCAAATGGGCTTCTCAGGTGATTTATGGCTCTTAACCGCCAAGGACGCTAAGTTTTTCGCAATCCGACTCGGTCGGATCGCAAAGTTCCGACCCGTCGGAGCCAAGTAAAAAACAATCACTGTGAATGAAAGTACTCATTGCAACAGACTGCTCGGCGGCGGAGGAGGGCGGGAAAGATTTAAGGATATGGAAAAATTAAGAAAATGATTAAATTTGTAAACGGAGTTTAATAATGTACGAAAAAAAGAGAATGATAAAATATTTTTTACTTTTAATTATTTCATTAGTCTGGTTTGGATGCTCGTCCACGCAGGAGACGGTAAAAGAAGAGAACAAAGGGGATGTATATGTATTTGACGAAGTGCCGACCGATACCGTGAACCTGGATATCGAACCGATAAAGGAGCCCGCGATATCATTACCGCCGATGGTTACAAAATATTATGTTCAGATAGGGGCATATACCACAAGAGACAAGGCAGACGAATTCGCCTCGGCGTCAAGAAAATCATTGAAGCGGGAAGTGTTCGTGAAATTCAGTCCCGATGTTGAACTCTTTGTAGTGCATCTGGTGGCATTCAAAACCAGGGAAGAGGCAGAAAATGTAAGAAATGAGTTATGGAAGAAAAAAGAATTCAAGGATGCGTTTATTCTCACGATAGACGAAGCATTAGAAGAATAAAATCAGTTAATCAATAATAAATACAAGGAGATGATATGAGAAAATTAGTTATATTTTTGATCCTTGCGAATGTACTTGGTTTTGCCCAGATAGATTCGCTATGGGTCAGAGGCACTGCATATACCAACATGCCGGCATGGTTCGGAGCCAACACCGAGAGAGGTTTGACATACAACCCCGTAACCAACAAGGTGTATGTTGTATCCAGGAACGGAGGAAACTTCGTAAAGGCGATAAATTCAGAAACGGGAGCGGACTTAGCCGATTTAAGCGTAGCCGGACTTGCGGGGGGGACTTATCTGCTGAACGACATAGAATCAAGCCAGGACGGGCAGATGTTCATGTGTAATCTGGTTATAAGTGCAACGGAAGTGTTCAAGATATACAGATACCAGACCGAGTTATCCGATCCGGCTGTGGTATTCGAAAGTGATTTCGGAGGTACAGCAGCAAAAAGGATGGGAGACAATATTACGGTAATAGGGAGTGTTTCAGACAACAGTGTAGAAATCTGGGTTCCGGACATTACTGCCAGTAAGATTCAAGTTCTCGGCACAACGGATAACGGAGCTACATTCACCGTTAAAAGAACCATTAGTCTTCCGGCAGGAACGCTGGGTTCGGCAGCATCAGTATATCCCATTCCTGAGGATTCACTGATAACCCTCAATGGGGCAGGAAAGAACCTTACTGTCTGGAAATGGGACGGAACACTAATCGGACAAGTATCCGGTGGAATAATCTCCACAGGAACAACCGCAACCAAGCTATTCAAATTCCCCAATTCGGACAGGCATTTCATAAGCACATTCCAGTATGTAGCGCAGGCGAACGCGCGGATAGTTGACATGGACGGAAAGTCGCCGGAGTATTACAGGAATTATGCCATTTCCCCGAATATCGGAACAGTAGCGAATGGAAACGGAACGGGGGACATGTCATTCAAGTACAACAGTGACGGAAGCGTAACAATATTTGTACTGGGGACGAACAACGGTATCGGTGCTTACAAAATCACCAGACCATATTACATCAACGGAAGGCTGCACGAGAATTACATCCCTACCGGCACCAAGCAAAACA
>JAAYVN010000056.1 GCA_012517155.1 Ignavibacteriales bacterium
AAGGAGTTTTCGACGGCTTTTGGGAAGTCCACCTTCATCCCTGGGATATTGCAGCAGGAAAGTTGATTGTTGAAGAAGCCGGAGGAATTGTCACTGATTTTGCATGTAATAAAATCGATGTCTTTAGCAAACAAATCCTGGCTTCAAATGGAAAAATCCACAAACCATTAAGTGAAATTATTAACTCAGTAGTAAGAAAATGAATTTAGAAAAACATTTTAATAAGTTTCGCAAAAATATCGCCGGTATTGATAAGGAGTTTGATTCATCCTATGGAAGAAAAAAACGCATTTACGCCGACTGGATTGCAAGTGGCAGACTTTATGAACCCATAGAGAAAAAACTTCTTAAGGTTTTTGGTCCCAGTGTTGGAAATACTCATACTGAAACAACATTCACCGGAACCGCTATGACCAAGTCCTATCATCATGCAAAACAAATAATCAAAAACCACTGCAATGCCGGCAAAGATGACGTAATTATCAATTTTGCTTCCGGAATGACCGGTGTCATAAGCAAGTTCCAACGAATCCTCGGTCTAAGAATACCTGAACAGATTCAACCTTATACTATAATCCCTGAAAGCGAAAAACCAATTGTATTCATTACTCACATGGAACATCACTCCAACCAAACCAGCTGGGTGGAGAGCATTGCAGATGTAGTTATCGTACCCCCTGATGAAAATGGACTCGTTTCACTGGAGAACTTCGAGTCGAAAATTGAGTACTTCAAAGAACGCAAAAATAAAATAGCCTCAATAACCGCATGCTCTAATGTTACCGGTATTGAGACCCCATATCACGATATCGCTAAACTAATTCATAAATTTAATGGAATTTGCTTCGTTGATTTTGCCTGCTCCGCTCCTTATGTGAAAATTGATATGCATCCGCAGGATCCGGAACAAAAACTGGATGCTATTTTCTTCTCCCCGCATAAATTCCTCGGTGGTCCCGGAACTACCGGTGTACTCATTTTCGACTCAAAACTATACAAAAATAAAATACCCGATCAACCAGGTGGTGGAACTGTAGACTGGACCAATCCCTGGGGACAACATCGTTATATAAAAGACATTGAGCATCGGGAAGATGGCGGTACTCCCCCATTCCTGCAAACAATCAAAACTGCTCTCGCCATTAAACTTAAAGAAAAAATGGATCCGCAAAAAATACGGGCACGTGAGGAGGAACTTCTTACATTAGCATTCAACAAACTTGCTAAAATTAATAAACTCCACATCCTTGCAGGAAACATTAAACATAGATTAGGTGTACTCTCCTTTTATGTTGAGAACCTGCATTATAATCTTATGGTTAAACTCCTCAACGACCGCTTTGGAATACAAACCCGTGGTGGCTGCTCCTGCGCTGGAACTTACGGACATATCCTGCTTAGCGTATGCCCCCTTGAAAGCAGAATGATAACCGATAAAATTGATGATGGAGATCTGAGTGGTAAACCAGGCTGGGTTAGATTGTCAATCCACCCCACTATGACTGATAATGAACTTATTTACATTTGCAATGCTATCGAGCAAATTATTAAGAAATCAGACAAATGGGGACGCGATTACATATATGACATACACAGCAATGAGTTTAAACACAGAAAGCAGAATGACAGAAAAATATTTCCTGTTGAAAAATGGTTTGAGTTATAGAAGGATTTTAGTTTAAAAAGAAAAGAATTCCCTCCCCCTGATTAGGAGGAGGGATATAGAATTACCAGCGTCTTCCGCCCGAGCTATTGCCTCGTGGATTATTTCTTCCACCACCTCCACCGCCTCTGCGGTTATCGGTTTTAGGTCTTGCTTCGTTTACAGAAAGCTTCTTGCCTTTTAGTTCATGTGTATTCAGTTCTTTCATCGCAGTCTGAGCTTCAGTGTTGCCCGGCATCTCAATAAAACCAAAACCTTTAGACTCACCTGAGAAAAGGTCTCTGATAATTTTAACGCTTCTTACAGTTCCGTAAGTGGCAAACAGTTCCTGAAGTTCCATATCTGTAACTTCTTTTGCAAGATTTCCTACAAAAATATTCATTTGTATCCTTAAATAATTATTAAATAAATTGATCAATGTTTTAATGCGCCGGGCACGAGGATAATTAATGTGGGGAGAATGATGTTATAATTATTTGTTGATACTAGTTGAAGAAGTCTCTTAAGAAGTAATCAGTGCCAAAGCTAAAAAAACGTAATGATATATTCAAATATAATAGAAATAAAGGAATAATCCTAATTTTGCCCATGATTTTCGGGTAATTTATTTTTACTAAACGTCATTACATATTTGTAAAGCAGCGAAAAAAGCCACCCAAGAAGCATTCCTATCAACGCACCTCCAACTATATCAGAGGGATAATGCACCCCAAGATATACCCTGGAGATCGCTATTAGCGAAGCGCTTATAAACAGCACAATCTTGTATTGAGGATACACAAATGAAAAAAATGTCGCCACAGCAAAATTATTTAAAGCATGATTTGATGGAAAAGAACTTGTACCCGCACAGCCAATCGGCATTATTACATCAGGAAGAAAATCACAAGGCCTCACTCTCCCAATTGATTCTTTCAAAACGCGGTAACCAAACTGATCACCGGCTGCCACAAGCAAAAGTGCTACTAAAATAGCTATTCTCCCCTTCTTTCCCCCCTTTATTAAAAGTAATCCGATAAAAATTATATACGTTATAAACCAGTTATTTACATTGGTTATTGTTGAAAAAAATCTGTCAAATGCAGGATTTGAAAGATTATGATTAAAAAAATAGAAAATTGCACAATCAATTGAAAAAAGAAAGTCAATCATAATTCATATTTCTTAAAGTTTTTTGATAGGTGTATTTTTTATTCGAATAATTTATCATAAATTCTTAAATTAGAAAGTCCAATTTAAAAAGGTTTTGGTCACTTTCCTAACAGAAACTTTTTTAGGATATTGACCGGCGAAAGACATTCAAAAGTGCAGATATGTCTGCAAAGAGAGAGATATAATAAACATTCTACAAAACATTAAGTCAATGGACCGCAAAAAAAGAAACAGGATAATTATTTTCTTTGTTTTTGCAGTATTAATAGCGATACCTATCTTCACTCAGGATACAGCCATAAGAATAATAGGAATTGTACTTGCACTGCTATATGTTGGCCTGATTGTCTTTTTCAGAGACGGCAATAAGGACAATGATATTTTCCTTGAACCAAAGAATATTGACGAAGACATTGCTTATAAGTCGGGTTCTGCTCACCATGATGGTGATAGCTCATTTACAGTAATTAAACCTCAATCCTCTATCGACACTGACCCCGCTGAAACATCTCCTTTAGTTACTCAGCCTCAGGAAAGAGTGATAATTAAACCTCCTGACATGAAAGAAAAATATGAGGAGATTGTCAACGAACAACTCCCTGAAGAAATTACTTACGACGGACAATTTGCATTTGTACTTGAGAAAATACTCAATATATTAAAAGATGCTTATAATGCACATACAGCTATTTTCTTCTGGTACATAAAAAAATCAAAGAAAATTAGTGTTGAGAAGTTCATCTCTTCAGCCGCTTCTGAAATCAGTATGCGAAAGTTCGATGTTGAAAATGATGTCCTTAGTAAAATAGTCCAAACCGCCGAACCGGAAGTCCTTTACGCAATTCCCCAGACTGCAGAAAAAGATGTTATTCGATATTACGATTCACCTCAGGGTATAAAAAGCTTCATAGGCGTTCCATTATTCTATGAGAAAAATCTAATTGGATTGCTGGCACTCGATAGTCAGCGCTCCGATGCATTCAGCATAGATTCAGTTTTCCATCTTGGAAAAGCTGTCCGGCTGATTACTCTTATGATCTCAATCTTTGAACAAAAGTTTTCAGAATTTATTTCTCAGAAACGGCTTGCAGCTCTGCTGACCTTCCTGAAACCTCTTGAAGATTTTGAAAATGAGAAAGATTTGATCTCCTCAATGAGCACATCTATGGAAAATCTTCTGAAATGGGACGCATTCGCTTTTGTCTATTATAACCCCTTTAAAAAGAAATTTGAAACCGAAAAAGTTATAAATAAAACATCCCTGAAATTTATTGGTGAGAATCTGGAAGTTGATTTGGAAGGAACTCTTGTTGGTAAATGCATTGTAACTGCAAATCCGGTTAAAATTGATGATACTTCAATGACCGAGCATAAGAGATTTTCAAAAGTTGAAGATTTAAGTTTTGATGGTTCATTCCTGGCTATCCCGCTATCTTTTAATAACCAGATATTCGGAGTCCTCTGCTTCGAAAGTCTGAAGAAAAACAGCTACTCAAAATCTGATGTTGAATTCCTAAAAAACTCAACTTACTTCCTGGCATTTGTCCTCCACTCCCTCTCAAATCAATCGGTTTATAAAAGTCTGATAGCTATGGATATCGAAACCCCTGCCCTGAATGCTGCCACATTCAGAAGCAGAATGGAAACAGAACTTTATAAGGCAAAAGAGTTGAGAATCCCCAACTCAGTTGCAGTAATTAAAATTGATGAATTCCTGGAACAGGAATCTCTCTTCGACAATAATTTATTCAATAATGTTTTGACTAGTGTTGCTGATTTAATATACGAAGAAATGTCCGCATTCACTTTATTCGGAAGACTCTCAGAAAGAACATTCGCTGTTCACTTTTTCGGTGCAAGTTCACAGGATGTTTTCATCTGGAGTGAAAAACTTAGAGTTAAAATCGCGAGGAAAACCGTCCCCGTAACAGCAAGGCAAACCACCTTCACAGTTTCTATTGGCGTTGCATCCTGCACTGATAAAAACAATTATGATGCTGTAATGCATGACGCCAATTTAGCACTTCAAAAGGCTTTGGATAACGGCGGAAATAAAGTTCAGAAAGTTTAGAAAGGTACTACCCCATCAATAATTTCTTTGTAATAGTGCTTGACGGAGTAGGGGTTGGTGAACTACCCGATGCCCATCTGTATAATGACCAAGGCAGCAATACTATCGGTAATATTGCCAAATCCATTGAAGGTTTTTCTCTGCCAGCTCTTCAAGCTATGGGCTTTGGCAACATTATCCCCATTAAGGGAATGCCTTCAAATTCAAACCCGCTCGCTTCTTTCGGAAAGATGAAAGAAAAATCTAAGGGTAAAGACTCCACAACCGGTCACTGGGAATTAGGAGGCTTATTCATTGATTTTGATTTCTCCTACTTCCCTAATGGTTTCCCCAAAGATATTATGGATAAATTCCTGAAAGAAAATAACCTGAAAGGATATTTGGGTAATAAAGCCGCTTCTGGAACTGAAATCATTATAGAACTGGGCGATGAACACGTTAGCACAGGTTTCCCAATCGTTTACACCTCTGCCGATTCGGTTTTCCAAATTGCTGCTCATGAAAAAGTAATTCCTCTCCCGCAATTATACCGGATTTGTGAAATAACCAGGGAAAAAGTTCTTATTGAACCTTATGTGGTGGGTAGAGTAATTGCCAGACCTTTTATTGGAGAAAGTGGCAATTTTTCAAGGACTACCAATCGGCACGATTATTCTCTCGATCCCCCCTCTAGCACCATATTGGACATTCTGCAAAAGAATGGAATTAATACAGTTGCCATAGGAAAGATTAACGATTTGTTTAATCACAGAGGAATTACAGTAAAAGAACCAACAAAGTCAAATACCGAGGGTTGCAACAAAATACTTGAATATTCGTCTAATACTTCAAATAGTCTTATTTTTACTAATTTGGTAGATTTCGACGTTTATTTCGGACATAGGAACGATCCCATAGGATTCTATAAAGCTCTTAAGGATTTTGATAACTTTCTCCCTACACTGCTGGAGAAACTTGAGGATAGCGATCACCTTATAATTACCGCTGACCATGGAAATGATCCTACATCTTCAAGCACGGATCATAGCAGAGAGTATATCCCCCTGCTGTACTATCAAAAAGGTAAAAAAGGAACTAATTTAGGTGTAAGAGACACATTTGCAGATGTTGCAAAAACAATTGCAGAGCATTTCAGAGTTGAAAATTCCTTAATAGGAAAAAGTTTTTATATTTGTAAGTAAGGAACAAAAAGCGAGGTTTTAATTGTTTTTAGGTAAGGTAATCGGGACAGTGTGGTCCACTAAAAAAGATGAAAATTTGGTAGGATCCAAATTGCTCATCATAAGACAGTTGGATTTGGATCTGAAAGAAAAGCAAAGTTTTGTCGTAGCTGTTGATAGCGTTGGAGCCGGTGAAGGAGAAATTGTACTCGTAGCCACCGGTAGTTCAGCCAGACAGACAAATATCACCAGGAACAAACCAGTGGACGCTGTTGTGATGGCAATAGTTGATAAATTTGATATCAGTCTGAAGAAAAAACTCGAAGCAGAAACTAATAACTGACCTCCTTAGAAATAGCTTGGAAATTAGGATAAAAAATGGTTATTTTTGTGGTTTCGAATTGTAAAAATTCTGAGGTTTACTGTGTTTATAGGTAGAGTTACCGGTAACATTTGGGCAACAAGGAAATATGACGCGGTTCATTCGTTTAAGTTAATGTTCGTTGAACCACTGAATGCTGATTTGGAAAAAACCGGCGAACCTTTCATTGCTGTAGATACAGTAGGAGCGGGTCCCGGAGAGTTGGTTTTATATATTACGGCAAGTGAAGCTGTTATTCCCCTTCCTGTGGATATGGCCCCTGTTGATGCTTCAATTGTTGCAATTATCGATTCAATAAATGTCGAATAATTTTTGAGGAAAAATTGAGAATAACTAAACAATATACTAACAGAGAAAGTCAATCACTTGATAAATATTTACAAGAAATTGGAAAGGTTGATTTACTCACCCCGGAACAGGAAATAGAATTAGCAATAAGAATTAAAAAGGGAGAACAGATGGCTCTTGAGATGCTGACTAAAGCAAATCTGAGATTTGTAGTCAGTGTTGCCAAGCAGTATCAAAATCAGGGACTTTCACTCGGAGATCTTATTAATGAGGGAAATTTAGGACTTATAAAAGCTGCAAAAAGATTCGACGAAACAAGGGGTTTCAAGTTCATCTCCTACGCTGTATGGTGGATTCGCCAATCTATTCTTCAGGCATTAGCCGAACAATCAAGAATAGTCCGCCTTCCGCTTAACAGGGTTGGCGCACTTAACAAGATCGGGAAAGCATACAGTAATCTTGAACAGGAATTTGAAAGAGAACCCTCACCCGGAGAGCTTGCCAATGAATTAAAGATGGACGTAAATGAAGTTGCCGATACATTAAAAATATCCGGAAGGCACGTCTCCATGGATGCTCCTTTCGCTCAGGGTGAAGATAACAGGTTGTTGGATGTGCTTCAGAATGATCAGCAACCCAAACCTGATTTTCTATTAATGAATGAATCATTAAAACAGGAAATAAGAAGAGCTTTATCCACTCTTACTGAAAGAGAAAGTGAAGTAATAAAACTTTATTTTGGACTTGAGGATGAGCACCCCCTCACCCTTGAGGAAATAGGAGAGAAATTCAATTTAACCAGAGAACGTGTCAGACAGATAAAAGAGAAAGCTATTAGAAGACTAAGACACGCTTCAAGAAGTAAAAACCTTAGATCCTATTTAGGCTAAGCAAATGAGATTTCTCTATTCCTTAGTTACAGGAATAGCTGTTTTATTTCTTCTGAACGGCTGTTCCTCAACCACTGAGTCGATACGCTATAAAAAGGATACATCTCATAAAAAAGATTCTACTGAGAGCAAGACTTTTACTAAGTCAGATTCCACCTACATTGA
Source organism: Ignavibacteriales bacterium (assembly GCA_012517155.1). Taxonomy (GTDB): domain Bacteria; phylum Bacteroidota; class Ignavibacteria; order Ignavibacteriales; family Ignavibacteriaceae; genus JAAYVN01. The sequence goes on from JAAYVN010000056.1 coordinate 7,772, forward strand.
TCAGTTTACATTCCCTGAAGATGAAGAAGAATTAGAAGATTATTCCGAAGACAATTCGAAGATTGACGTTGAGGGCGTTCTTCAGCAATTCTCTGATAAAATATCCAAATTGGATGCCGACAAAGGAACCGTATCAGAACAAGTACTTATTGAGATTATAAAACTTCTTAAAACCCCTTACAAATACGGCGGAACGACAGAGAAAGGGATTGATTGTTCTGCATTTACCCAAAGAGTATATGCAAATGCACTTAAGGTTCAGTTGCTTAGAAGTGCAAGAGATCAATACACAATGGGAGATGAAATCAACAGCCGTGAAGATCTAAAGTTTGGTGATTTGGTCTTTTTCAATACCAGACGAAGAGTACGCCCCGGACACGTAGGTATTTACCTTGGTGATAATTTTTTTGTTCATGCAAGCACAAAGTTGGGGGTTACAGTCTCATCCCTTGAACAAGATTATTACAATAAAAGATATATGGGGGGAAGACGAATAGACGAATCCCTTCCTGAGTAATAACCTAAGCAGTGTTATACAATTTAAAATTCTTGCGGGCAAAATAGTACTCCTTAATTGCAGTTCTGATTATTGTCACCGCTGGAACTGCGAAAAGCATACCGGTAATCCCGAAGAGCTCACCTCCCCCAATAATTATTAGTATAATAAACAGAGGGTGAATATCTACATTCTTGGAGAAAACGTATGGCTGAACAAAGCCATTATCCATCGTATAAATAAAGAGTACAACTATCACTATGGCGGGAAGGGCAGAAATGTTCCCGAACTGAACAATGGAAATCAGCAATGCAGGGATACCTCCTATTATTGGACCAAGATACGGAATCAGATGCCCAATTCCGGCAATCAGTCCTAATATTATTGAGTTTTCTATTCCTATTATCCAGAAGCCGATACCGCACGCTATTCCAACAAAAGCTGCATCAATTATCCAACCTCTAACATAATGACTCAATTTATCCGTTACTCTTTTTACTACCGTGTAACTCATTTCAAAGGAGTTGTTAGGGAAAAGGGATACCAGACCTTTCAGGAGCATAAACTTATCTTTTGCAATAAAGAAAGTTGTGAATGGCAGAATCACAAGTAAAGCCACTGCTGCAAACAGGCCCGAAAAGCTTTGCCCAAGAGCATAAAATGAGCTATCAATTCCTTTTGTGATAATTAACTCAATTTTGTGATAAAGGAAACTATCAGGTAGGAATGGAAGAATTTTCTTTACTTCTTTTTCTAGTGCTGCGATATTCTCCTGTAAAGAGATATGCCTGAATGTCTGCATAAATGAGTCAAACTGAGTAGCAAGTTTCGGAATAAATGAAGCTAAAAGGAAATAAAAAAGCAAGAGGACTGATAAAAATGTCAGCAGTGTTGCGAAAAGGCGTTTGATACCTTTACTTTCGAGATATGAGATAACCGGGTCAAACAGTGTTGCCAGCAAAATTGAGATAAATACTATCCCTAGAATATAAGCAAAGAGATATGTGAAATAGGCAACTGCTGCGAGGATCAGGAAAGTTAGAAAGTACTTCCTGAATGATGTTAGTTTCATGTCCGTACTCATAGCCATATCAAACGCCTTGATTAATTATATTGATTCGACTCTTCTGATACCGGGAACTTCTCTGATTAGTGCTCTTTCAACACCTGCTCTCAGAGTCATTGTGGACATTGGACAGGAACTGCAGGCACCAACAAGTTTTACGTATACGATACCGTCTTCGGTAACATTCACCAATTCAACATCCCCGCCATCGGCTTTAAGGTACGGTCTGATCTTCTCAAGAGCATTTTTAACTTTTTCAGTCATTGTTTGCCTTTTAGATTTATTTAATTATTTCAATTGTGGGAAATTGTGAATGTGACTCATTAATATGTTCAATTTCCCTTGTTAGGGTTCTTGATATCTCTGTGAATATGCGGGCATGTTCAGAGTCAGGTTCGTTATAAATCACCGGAACACCTTTATCTCCGCCAGTTCTGATACCCTGTTCGATTGGTATTCCTCCCAGGAAAGCGCAGTTGCATTCTTCGGCAAGGTTCTTTCCACCATCAGTTCCAAATATGTTATATCTGTTTTTCGTATCGGGAGCAATAAAATAACTCATGTTTTCAACAACTCCAACAATGGGAACATTAACACGAGTAAACATATGAAGTGCTTTGCGTGCATCTGCAACAGACACTTCCTGAGGAGTGGTTACGATAACCGCACCAGTAAGGGGTATAGTCTGACAAAGAGTCAATTGAATATCACCGGTGCCAGGGGGCATATCAAAGAGAAGATAATCAAGTTCTTCCCATTCAACATCGGACATAAATTGTTTTACTGCACCACTCGCCATAGGTCCTCGCCATATTACCGGAACATTATTTTCCACTAAAAACCCTATGGACATAAGTTTAATACCATATTGTTCAACCGGAAGCATCCGAGTATCCGGTCCCACAGGAATCATTTTGGGGCGTTCACGTACTCCAAGCATAAGTGGAATGCTGGGACCATAAATATCAGCGTCAATAAGTCCTACTTTTGCACCGTCTTTTGCAAGAGCTGCTGCAATATTCACTGCAACTGTGCTCTTCCCTACTCCCCCCTTTCCGCTTGCAACAGCTATTGTATTTTTTACATATGGAAGAATATCTGAGAGATTCTTCTTTGCAGAGGTAGTTACTTTAGATTTAATTGATACAAATACTTCCGTAACATTCGGGAAGTCATTTTTAATTTTTTTAATACATTCTTCTTTAACCTTCTCATGGTTATTCGTTGGTGTTGAAAAGACCAAATCGAATCTGACAATTTCACCAACAATTTCAAGACTGGAAATCATTCCGGATGTTACCAGATCATTTTTAAGATCTGGAATTTTTACTGCGGCAAGTGATTTAAGTATATTTTCTTTGTTCAGCATTAAGAGCGCTCCTTTTGAGTTTATTTAGATTCTTTTCTTAGTATATTTAACATTTTTCTTGGTCAAATGATTCATGAGCCATTCCTGCGCGTTAATTTGTTTTTCTTCGCCGGGTGACTTTTTGAAAGAGTATTTCATTTTTTTATCAAGTTCCCTGGTTTTTATGTTGTCCTTGAAATAGATTTTCAGTACGGTGTTTATAAGTAATTCCTTAATTGATCTGTTTTCTACAGGGAAAGCTATTTCAACACGTCGGTCGAGGTTTCGCTGCATCAAGTCGGCACTTGACAGGTAAAGATCTTCGTTGCCGTTGTTATAAAAATAGAAAATCCGGCTATGTTCGAGATACCGCCCGACAATACTTGAGACAGAGATATTTTCACTAACTTTTGGAATACCGGGGACAAGACAAGATATTCCACGAATCAGAAGATCAATTTTTACTCCTGCACATGAAGCTTCGTACATAGCGGAAATTAGCATTGGATCTACCAGGGAGTTAGCTTTTATTATTATTCTTCCGACTCCACCCTGTTTTACATTTTCAATTTCCTTTATTATGGCAGTAAAAAGATTTTTTCGTAAGTTTATTGGAGCCACCCAGAGTTTGTTGAATTCTGTCTGCTTTGAGTAACCCGTAAGATAATTGAAAAGATCCGAAACATCTTCACAAATCTGTTCATTCGTTGTAAAGAGTCCGATATCCGTATAAAGTTTAGCTGTAGAAGCATTGTAATTACCGGTTGCAAGATGGACATATCTGTTTACTGCGGATGCTTCTTTACGCACAACAAGTGTCATTTTTGCATGGGTTTTAAGTCCAACAAGTCCGTATACGACGTGTGCCCCAACTTTTTCAAGTTCACGAGCCCAATAGATGTTATTTTCCTCATCGAAACGGGCTTTTAGTTCGACAAGGACGGCTACTTGTTTTCCTCGTTCGGCAGCCTCAATAAGAGATTTTACAACCGGAGAATTTGGTCCGACGCGGTAAAGTGTTTGTTTAATTGCTAGCACATCAGGATCTTTAGAAGCTTTCTTGATAAATTCAGTAACAGGAGTAAATGACTCAAATGGATGATGCAGTAGTATATCTTTACGTCTAAGAATTGTAAAAATATCTTCATCCTCTGTGAACTCTTTAGGAAGTACCGGGTAAAAAGGTTTTTCTTTTAACTGGTGAAGTGGCAAGTCATAAAGTGCCATAACGTCTTTAAGACCAAGAGGACCCTTTACAATACAAACATCTTTTTTACTTATTTCCAAGTTTTCGATAAGAGTCTCTCGCATGTATTCAGGCATGCCCTCGTTAATTTCAAGACGAACTACATTGCCAAATTTACGTTGGCGAATGTTTTCCTCGATAACCTTAAGGAGATCGTCCGCCTCATCTTCTTGAATTTCAATATCTGTATCGCGAGTAACTCGAAACCTGTGAGCTTCAATCACTTCCATTTTGGGAAATAGCAATGGTAGATTTTCCTTTATAAGATCTCAAAGCCAGATAAAACGATATATAGAATTATTTGAGGAGTTCTTTTTCCCTCCCGAAAGAATCTTGTCAATCTGAAGAAGACGCGGAAGAATACTGGGAACCTTAACACGGGCAAAATGATCCTCCCCTTTTGGGCTGCGGATTAGTACTGCAAGACTAAGACTGAGGTTTGAGATGTAAGGAAACGGGCGCCCGGGGTCAAATGCAAGCGGAGTAAGAACCGGGAATATTTCTTTTTTGAAATAGTCATTTATTTTTGCACGTTCATCATCAGTTAGTTCATTAATATCATGTATAAAAACATTGTTTGTTTTTAATTCAGGGACAACCTGATTCAGCCAGAGATTGGCAAGCTGATCAAGCATAGGCCGAACTGTTTTATCAATTTCATTCATGGTCTCAATAGGAGTAAGACCATCGATAGTTGGTTCTGAAACATAGGCTGCTATTTGCTCTTTTATTCCGGAGACACGAATCATATAGAATTCGTCAAGGTTTGAAGAAAAAATAGAGATAAACTTTACTTTTTCAAGGAGAGGAAGTGAGGGATTGAGAGCCTCTTCCAATACTCGACGGTTAAATTCTATCCAACTAAGGTCCCTGTTAAAAAAGAACTTTGGATCATCAAATTTTTTAAGGATTTCTTTATCAGACATTGCTTATGGATTAAACATTAATCAAAAATACAAAAATAATGTTTTATTTTGAATTATTAGTGGCAAATCGTACGGAATCAGAAGAAGAAATTGAATAAATGATAAAAATCAAGAATTGATTGAACGATACCTTACTTTTAGTGTTCTAAGTTCAAGAATCACAGCAGAAAGTGTATCCCTAAGATCATCCAGTGGTGAAGATAATCCATCCAGGCTTCCTGCTTTGGCAGATACTTCGATTTTCTGGGTTATATCAAAGATTTTCTGCAGTCCGAGGGTCAGGCTACTACCTTTTATTTTATGTGCAAAGAACTCAACATTTTTTACATTTTTTTCGGCAAATGCATCGATAAGTTTAGTGAGGATTTTAGGAGTATCATTAATGTAAATGTCTATTAATTCAATGAAAAAAAGAATATCTTCTTCTGAGGTAAGATCTTTAAGAAACGAGATCTTGCTCTCGTCAACATACTCAAATTTCATTTGTTGATCTTCGACCATCTCACGGATCGTTGTGCGCTCGGAAAGAATCTTGGTTCCCCATTTCTGAAGGATAGTCTGTAACTCATTTGTACGGACGGGTTTACTAAGGAAATCCTCCATACCAACTTCGAGACAGAGTTGTTTATCGCTTTCCATTGCAAATGCCGTGAGAGCAATTATGATAGGACGATTTTCTTTTGGGATTGTTGAAACAATTGTTGTAGTAGCTTCGAAACCATCCATCTCCGGCATATGGAGATCCATAAGAATCAAGTCATAGTTAATGTTTTTAATAGCTTCGAGAACTTCAAGACCATTAGCTACTACATCTATCCGATAACCCAGACGTTCAAGTATTTTAGAAGTTACTTTCTGGTTCACAGTGTTATCCTCTGCCAAGAGGATTTTCATCGGATATTTATTACCCAGGCGTGAATCAAGAGTTACGTGGCTTTCACTTTTGCGAACATGGACTGCGGATGAGAGAAATTCAGATGCTATTGTATCGAAGAGAACAGATTGCTTGAGGGGTTTATACATAAGTTTGACAATCTTGATCTGCGTACAAAGGTTTTCTTCCACTTTTCTTCCAATTGCTGAAATGAGAATAACTGGAAGTTTCTCTTTCAGGCTAATTGCGTTAATTTTTTTTAATATACAATTGTCTCCAGACTCGCAAGGAGTAATATCGATAAGTGCGATATCGAAGCTTTGTCCATCTTTGAGCCACTGAATAGCCTCGTCTGCGGAACCTGTTTCAGATGGAAGCAATCCCCAGGATTCTGCCAGCATACGATAGACTTTACGACTAGTATAGTTCTCATCTACAATCAGCAACTTCTTTCCGATAATCTGTGGAATAGTCCCTTTATCGGGAATACGTGTAGTCAGGGGTATAGATTGAGTTTTGACAGTAAAGAAGAATGTAGAACCTTTGCCGACTTCACTTTCGACCCACATTGTACCATCCATAAGAGTTGTGAGTTTTTTGCTAATAGCAAGCCCTAGTCCTGTTCCACCATATAAGCGGCTTGTGGAGCTGTCGAGTTGAGTGAAGGGTTGGAAGAGGCGATTAATTTCTTCTTTAGAGATTCCAATTCCTGTATCCTTAATGCTAAACTCGAGTTCGTAAAAATCGTTTTCCAGCTGTTTAGCCGAAACTGAAAGATATACTTCACCATTTTCAGTGAATTTAATAGCGTTATTTACAAGATTGGTGATAATCTGTTTGAGACGGGTGACGTCTCCTTTAATAGCTTTGGGAGCATCTGCAGGAATATGATAAACCAGATCGAGTTTCTTTTCGGCCGCTTTCGAAGCAAATAGATCGAGTGAAGTTTCGATTGCTTCCCGGAGGTCAAAGGGATAGTCCTCGAGGGAGAGTTTTCCGGACTCAATTTTTGAGAAATCAAGTATGTCGTTAATAATTACCAGAAGCTGTTCACCACTGGTTCTTATAGTCTCAACAAAGTCTCTTTGCTGAGGAGTGAGATTTGTGTCAAGGAGTACGCCAGTCATCCCGATAACTCCGTTCATTGGAGTTCGAATTTCGTGGCTCATGAGAGCGAAGAAGTCGTTTTTGGCTTTGGAAGCAGATTTGGCTTCAATAAGTGCCCTATCTAAGGCAGCGTTATTTTCTTTTAACCGGGAGGTGACGTCATTTCTCTCGATTATCCCACCAAGACTTGAACTGACAGCAGCTATTGCTGATTCATCACTTTCTTTCCAGATTTTCATTTCTTTTATTGAGTCGAAGCCAAGGAATCCCCAAAATTTTCCATGACATGTAATTGGAGCCAGAAGCAGAGACTTAATATTTTTATCAATAAATGCATTTTTTGCCTGGGAATCCAAATTCAGAACATCAAATTTTGTAATGCCGCCCTGAGAAAGTCTTTCGTAGAGTTGGAGAGAATCGAAATGAGAATAAGGGATCAGAGTACTGCTAGACAAGCTTAACTGGCTGAATTGGGGGTCGGCTACCCATTCGCTTATGTTCCTGATTCCCGAATGGTTCGTCGTTTCATCTTTAATATTTTGATAAATATAAACTCTGGAAACATTTGTTGCTTCTCCAAGGAGTTTAAGGGATTTAGAGAGGGCTAACTGGAAATCACTTTCCCAAAGGAGGATCAGGTTAACTTCGGCGATGCGCTGAAGTAATGAATCACGCATTCGGATTTCTTTTTCTGCGATTTTTCTTTCAGTAATATCCCTGAAAATACTGAGCACCAAAGGAGAACCTGAATCTGTTTTAAGAAGCGAATTTGAAACGCCTACAAATTTTAGCTTTCCGTTATGAAGATAAATTTCGGTTTCAAGTTTAGATTTAAAGGTATTGTTTTTGTAATTATTCAGATAACTTTCAAGAATTCTGGTTTTTTCAAATTCGGAATAAGCAATAGAGATGAGTTTACCTTCAAGTTTATCTTTTGGGATTTCCATCAATTCTGCATAAGCGGGGTTAATTACAAGTATTCTGCCATCTTTGTCGGTAATACGCATGCCGTCAATGGAGTTTTCCCAAACCTCCTTAAAAATCATGAGGTTTTGATTGTAAGAATCGGTTTCTGGGAGAGCCAGCGCACTCAAGATACCTGAATCAGCGGTTTTGGGTGAGGATTCTTTAATTTTCTTAAGAGTAACAAGCACAGGACGAAGGCTTGCAACCATATCAGGTTGTAATTTTTCGACAGCACAAATAAGTGTATCGAGGTCGAGAGACTCAATTAATTTTTTTATTTCCGACAGTTTGCCAGGCATAACAAATTACTATTTTATGAGAGACATTTTTTTTGTTGAAGTAAACTCACCAGCATAAATTGTGTAAAAATAAACTCCACCGGGTAAATCAGATGCATTGAAATTAACAGAATAATTTCCGGCTTTTTGGGTTTCATCAACAATTGTTAGAATTTCACTTCCTAAGATATCAAAAATTTTCAATTTCACACTACTTTCTTCCGGAATTGTATAGTTTATTGTGGTTGAAGGATTGAAAGGGTTAGGATAGTTCTGGGATAAGTTGAATGAAACAGGCTGAATATTAGTAACCAGTATTTCATTGCTGTAAGTAAAAGCCCCAGAGATGTCAACTTGTCTTAAACGATATTTGTATTCGTGAGAACGCTCAAAATCCAGAACATGAGTGAATGAATATTCTTTGGGGGAATTGCTGTTTCCCGAGCCTTCAATAAATCCAATAGTTTTCCACTCGTTAAATTCAGGATTAGCTGCTTCGATAAAGAAACCGTGATTATTAGTTTCAGTAGCAGTAGCCCATTTTAAGATAACGTTTCCCTTCCCTACTGATGCAGTGAAGGATGTGAGTTCGACAGGAAGCGGTGAATCCAGGTCGAGAGCACCTGGAGTGGCAGTAGTTTGAGAGGTTGTTCCATTCCAATCTGAGGCGGTGTTTCCTAAACCTATTCGGTAAGCTCTTTTACCAGCAGTTGTTGAAATAAAAGTCGCTCCGGTTGGTGGATCAATATTCTGGGATGCAGCATCTAAAAGAGCAAAATTTTGCCCACCATTTATAACCGGGACGGTATTATATGCTGATTGAACATAGGTTACAACATCCGGATTGAGAGTTACTCCCCAAAAAGTTTCAAATACGGACAAGATGGAATTTCTTCCAATAACTAAAAAACCATGAGGTTGAATAATTGTACCTTCAGGTAAAGTAAAAATATCAGAAGATTCTCCAAACTGCTGGACCTTATAACCACTAACATTTTTAGGAAAACTTGTGTTATTATATATTTCTATAAATTCATTGTTAAAGTCGGAAGCATCAGAGTATTCTGAAATAAGGAGACTCATTTCATTTTC
>JAAYVN010000057.1 GCA_012517155.1 Ignavibacteriales bacterium
CATCATTCTGCTCCACACCCTCCTTCGGAACCTGTAATCATTAAGATAAATAAATCCCTTTTCACCTATTATCACCCCCTTCCACCCCTCTTCCTTCGATGTGAATACGTACTGAATACGTACTGAATACGTATTGAATACGTGGTGAATACGTGGTGAATACGTACTGAATACGTACTGAATTCGATTCGAACTCATCATAATCTTTTGATACTATAAATAGAATATTTTCCCTTTTCTTCAACCCTGCTACTTTTTACCCCTCTTTTTTATCATTATTTTCCTATGAATATTTTTTATCATTTTAACTTCTTCATTTTCCCCAAAAAACCACTTTCAAATCTTCCCTGAAATTCTTAATTTTGTAGATACATTTTTAAGGAATTATGATGACTTATCCAAAAGGAAGTATTATTCAGGTAATCGGCCCAGTTGTCGATATTCAGTTTGAAAATAATCATTTACCAAAAATCTTTAACGCTGTTAAAATACCTAGAGAAAATATTGAGGGTGTTAAAGAAGAATTGATTGTCGAAGTCCAGCAGCATATTGGCGAAGATAAAGTCCGGGCTGTGGCTATGGATTCCACCGATGGTCTCGTTCGTGGAATGGAAGCATTCGATACTGGCGAACCTATATCCGTTCCTGTCGGTCCTGAAACTCTTGGCAGACTTATAAATGTTATTGGTCAACCAATTGACAACAAAGGCCCGATCAACACTCAAAAACGATATCCTATACATCGCGAAGCTCCTAAGTTCAAATCTCTCTCCACATCAACTGAAATGCTTGAAACAGGTATCAAAGTCATCGACCTCCTCGAACCCTACAGTAAAGGTGGTAAAACCGGTCTCTTCGGTGGTGCAGGTGTTGGAAAAACGGTTGTTATTCTTGAACTCATTCACAACATTGCCTTACATCACGGTGGTTATTCTGTCTTTTCTGGAGTGGGTGAAAGAACTCGCGAAGGAAACGACCTCTATCTCGAAATGACTGAATCCGGAGTTATTAACAAAACCGCTCTGGTCTTCGGGCAAATGAACGAACCCCCTGGAGCTCGTCTCCGTGTTGGTCTTACCGGTTTAACAATTGCTGAATATTTCCGCGATGAGGAAGGTAAAGATGTACTTCTCTTTATCGACAATATTTTTCGTTTCACCCAGGCAGGCTCTGAAGTTAGCGCTCTTCTCGGACGTATGCCCTCTGCAGTTGGTTATCAACCCAACCTCGCAACCGAAATGGGGGCACTTCAGGAACGCATCACTTCAACGGATAGAGGCTCTATTACTTCTGTTCAGGCAATCTACGTTCCCGCTGACGACCTTACTGATCCGGCTCCTGCTACTGCATTCTCGCATCTTGACGCAACTACCGTTCTCTCCCGTCAAATTTCAGAACTTGGTATCTATCCCGCTGTTGATCCTCTGGATTCCACTTCCCGTATCCTCGAACCCGGAATCATCGGCGAAGACCACTATCGTACAGCTCGACGTGTTAAAGAAGCTCTGCAGACTTATAAAGACCTTCAGGACATCATCAACATTCTTGGAATGGATGAACTCTCTGACGAAGATAAAACCACTGTCCGTCGTGCTCGTAGAATCCAGCGTTTCTTAAGCCAGCCATTCCATGTCGCCGAACAATTTACCGGTTATAAGGGCAAGTACGTTAAACTTGAAGATACAATAAAAGGATTCAAAGCTATCCTCGATGGAGAATGCGATGAACTGCCCGAACAGGCATTCCTGTATGTGGGCACTATTGAGGAAGCCTTCGAAAAAGCTAAAACCCTATAAAATATTTGGTGCTTAATATATGAAAGAATTTTATCTGGAAATCGTCACCCCTGTTAAACCCCGTTTCAAAGGGGAAGTTACCTCGGTTATTCTGCCCGGTATCAAAGGCGAATTCCAGGTATTATTCAATCATGCCCCCGTAATCACAGACCTCCTACCGGGTAGAATTATTATTCGCCAGAATAACTCCGATATTCTTTTTGCTACTAGTGGTGGAACCGCTCAAATTAAAAATAACCACGTCACCGTACTCCTCGATACATTGGAAAATGCTTCTGAAATTGACATAAACCGCGCATCTGATTCTGCTAATAGAGCAAAAGAAAGACTTTCCATTAACAATAAAGAAAAAATTGACACCGCCCGCGCAGAAGCTTCCTTAAATCGTGCTTTGGTCAGAATTAAAGTCGCTAAGTCAGTTTAACTTCTTACTCCGTTTCATCCTCTTCTTTTTATCTGTTGAAACGGTATTTTACTTTAAACATTAACCAAACTAATGTAACTATGAAAAAATTTGTTTCAATTTTAATACTTCTTACCTTCTTTCAATCCTTGTCATTCGCAACTTCAAATTTCTCAAATCAAGGATCAGAAAAAGATGCAAATACTAATCCACCGATTTATATAGCGTTTCTCTGGCACATGCATCAGCCAATTTACTTCCCCTATGAATCCATTGTCCAGACTCAGCTTAATAACCGCTATCCCTATTCTGTTTTCGACATTCACAATCAGCGCTGGGGTCCTTACACTTCATGGCCTAAAAATGCCGTTTCAAAAGGTATTACTGCAAATCTTCCTCATTTTGGAGCACAAGTAAGTTTTTCTGGTTCTCTTGTCGAAAACCTTAACAACCTGGAAAATTACGGTAATGGTAATTTCACAAACTGGAAATCACACTGGAATTCAATTAAAAATCAAAAAACATCTCTTAACAATCCCCGTCTCGATCTTGTAGCTTTTGGTTATTTCCACCCTCTTATGGGGCTTATAGACTATACAGATATCCGCAAACAAATTTCTATGCATCGTGACATCTTCTCAACTAACTTTCCGGGCACATATTCAAAGGGTATCTTCCCTCCGGAAAACGCTTTCTCAAATAGAATGATCCCTGCTCTTAAAGATGAAGGTATCGAATGGGTACTCGTTGATAACATTCACTTCGATCGGGCAGCACTTGGTTATCCATTCTCAACCGGTGGAAATATCTACGAACCAAATAAAGCAGACATCCTCAATCCCAACCCAAATGATTGGGTACAATTAAATGGACTCTGGGCTCCAACTCGCAACTCAGCACGTTGGGGAAGAACTCCACATTTTGTCGAATATGTCAATCCTTCCACCGGTGAAAAATCTAATATTATTGCTGTTCCATGCGATCGCTACATGGGAAATGAGGATGGACGCGGTGGCTTCGGTGCACTTAATTATGAAGCGGTTATGAGCCAGCTTGAATCCTACAACACCGATCCTTCTCACCCTATACTTATTGTTCTCCATCATGACGGCGATAACTACGGAGGTGGAAGTGAATCCTATTACAACTCGAATTTTCAAGCCTTTGTAAACTGGCTTCAGGCCAATCCCTCTCGTTTCGTTTGTACAACCGTTCAGGATTACCTTCAGATGTTCCCCCCTGATCCTAACGATATCATTCACGTCGAAGATGGTAGTTGGAGCGGTGCAGATAATGGAGATCCGGAATTCAAAAAATGGCTCGGTGACCCCTACGATGGTTACAGCCCGGATATTAATTCTTGGGGTGTCCTTACAGCTGCTCAAAACTATGTACATACAGCTGAGCAGATTTCTCCAACTAATCCCAATACAATTCAAGCCTGGAAATACCTGCTTGTTGGTGAATCAAGTGATTACTGGTATTGGGATGGATCAATGAATGGTATCTGGGACTCTCATCCCACTCGCGCTTCCAATCTTGCCATTCAGTCCGCTTCCCAGGTTTCGGGAACAGATATGACACCTCCCACAATTTTCATTCCCCAAAGAGAACCCTACAATCCGGGTGGTACTGAATGGGGCATCTCTCAAACAAATAACCTTCAAGTATGGTCTTATGTATTCGATAAGAGTGGTTTAACATCTGTTAAACTTAAATATAGAATTGATGTTGATGGCACAAACTCAACACTTTCAACCGATAATGAAACTTATGCAGGTGGACCTGAAGTCGGATCTTGGATTGAAACCGATATGTTGGGTTCTCACAAACCTTCTAACACCGATCCTTTACCATTGGTTAAAGCAAAAGAATTTACTGCCACAATATCTGGAATAAATAATAAACTAATTGATTATTACATAGAGTCAACTGATAGCAATAACAACGTTGCACGCTCTCCGATACGTCATTGTTGGATTGGGGAAAACTCTGGCGGTGGTGGCACCAATTCAGGAGTTTCGTGGACTCCGGTAAATCCAACAAAAAACGATTCAATTACAATAACTGTGGGCTCTAATCAAGGTGCAAAACTACATTGGGGAGTAAATAACTCGGGAAGTAATTGGAATTCCCCCAATCAGGTCTATTGGCCTGCTGGGACCACTTTGTTTTCAGGTACTGGCCCTGCCGTTGAAACCCCTTTTATCGGACCCGATTCGGCTAATAATCTTACTCTGAAAATCGGTCCTTTTAATAATCCTGCTCAAAATGTCGAACGCCTGGCTTTCGTCATCCATTTTAACGACAATTCGTGGAATAACAACAATGGACAGGATTTTCATATTACTTTTGGCGATAGTGCAACCTCTCAATCATTTATAATGGATGGTCAGTTAGATGCTTCCGCAACTCTGCAAATCTCAAACCAGAATCAGACGCTCAACATTGGATGGAATGGATCGGAATTATATGTAGCCACAAACACAGCTACTTCTGCAGGTGGAGATGTCTTTATTATTATCTCTGATTCCCTTCGGAATCTCAGCCCTGCTCCTTGGGCAAAGGCAGGTCAGGTTGCTGCTTGGTCACTTTTCCTTGCTAATGAAAGCACTAACAATTGGGCCGGATGGTTCGATAACTCTACCTCTCCTGGGAAAGCAGTTGGTTCAGTACTTGAAGGTTCTTTTAACGTCCAGAGTGAATTTGGCTATATTCCTCAAAAATTATACGTTTCTGTAGGTGTCTACGGAACTAATGACGGTGCTTCTCTCCTTAAACAAGTTCCTGCTGGGAATGGTGATGGCGATATTCAAAGCAACGAATTTTACATTTTCAACTATTTAGTTACCGGACTGAATAACTCTGTTACTGCACTCAACAGTTTCAACTTATGGCAAAATTACCCAAATCCCTTTAATCCTTCTACTATCATCTCTTTTGCATTGCCTTCTCCGGATTTGGTCTCCCTTAAAGTGTATGATATTATTGGAAATGAAGTCGCAACCCTGGTAAACAATTTCCTCTCTGAGGGATTGCACGAAATCAGATTCACCCCGTTGGGATTATCAAGCGGTGTTTACTTCTACAAACTCCAGACTTCCGGACATTCATTGATAAAAAAGATGCTTTATCTTAAATAATCTTAATAGGAACCCATAACATCTCTATTATGGGTTCCTTTTTTCCTTTCTGCAGATTTTTATTATATTTATATGTCAGAATTTCCACTTTTCATTGAAAGGAGTTTGTTGTGGTTCGTTGTTTGAGAATCCCATTTTTTATTTTCTTAATTCTTTTTTACTTTCTTCCTCTTCAGCAAGATTCTATTGGGCAAGTAAATCCCAAAACCAAAGTCGCTTTTACTATTGACGACTTGCCCTTTTCTTCTTATAGAACTCTTAATACTACAGAAAAGAATTTCATTTATGATAAAATAATTTCCACTTTCGCGAAATATAAAATCAAAGCTGTTTGTTTTGTCATCGGAAGCAACTATAAACCAGTTGATCAACCTTTCCTGAAAAAAATTGCGGATGCAGGTCATATCCTCGCTAATCATACATTCTCCCATTATGATTATAACACGGTCTCCTTTGAACAATATTCTAAAGACATTCTTAAACTTGATGAACTCCTTAAAAAATTCAATGTCCCCAAAAAATACTTTCGCTTCCCCTACCTTTCCGAAGGTAATACAAAGGAAAAGCTTGAATCAATTTATTCCTTCCTTAAGCAAAATGCTATAACTCCCGTGCCAGTCTCAATTTTCTGCACTGATGTTAATTTCAGTCAGGCTTTTGAAAAAGCTTATACAAAAAACGACAAAAAGGAAATTGATAGAATTGCATCTGAATACTTAGCAGACTTTAAAAATAATACTAAACGCGGACTTGAATTTGCTAGAAATCACACGAGAAAGAATCCCGGTCACATAATGCTTTTCCATATGAGTCTGCTTAGTGCATATACGATTGATGGACTGTTGGAAATCTGTCGTGAATATAATCTTGAATTTGTCACAGTGGATGAAATTCTTAAGGAGGAGTGGTATCAAAAACCCCCTAAATATTTTGGTGGTGCTGGTTATACACATTTTGAAAGATATTAATTTTTTTTGTATGCCATCTAAAGTCATAGCTCTGAAAACATTTTTTCTGATGTCTTTAATAATTGGAGTTATCTTTTCTATTTCTTCTCCACTTCAGGCTCAGATAAAAAATATTGAGTTAAAAAATGAGGCTCAACGTCAAATTGCCATAGGACGTTATGGTGAAGCCATTGAACTGCTGAATAAGTTCATCACTGCCAATCCTCGACTGGCGGATGGGTATAACCTCCGTGCTCTCTGTTACGAAAAACGAACCCAATATGAATTCGCTGTCTATGATTATCGAAATGCTCTTAAACTCCCCTCGGATGATAAATCAATCACGAATAACCTCGCAAGGGTCATTCAAGTATGGTATGATCAATTGTATCTTAAAATAGAGGGCCATAGACGGGAAATTGCAATTAATCCGGATAAAGGTATTAATTATTTGGAGATCGGAAAATCATACAAACATATGGGGCAATGGAGCCTTGCTGAACAATGGTACGACGAATTCCTTAAACGCGAAGAAGCTTCTGCTGATGAAATCATTCGATATTCAGAGATTCTTGCTAAAAACGGACATATTGAAAAAGGAGAAAAAATCCTAAAGATTTACGTGGAGAAATATCCTCGTGATCACAGACTTTGGAGCCGTTATGGTTATTTCACTCTCTGGTTGGGTAAAACTAAAATTGCCATTGAAGCTTTCCAAACTGCTCTGGAAATCCGCCCTTTCTTTCTGGAAGCTCAGGATGGTCTTGACCAGGCGCTTGGCAAGGGATACACATATTCTATAAACGATACTTCTTACAACGCTAGAAAACAATCTGTTGAAGGCCCTCCAAAACCTCCTGTACCACAGGAGTACCCCATTGATCGCTATTACAGAATACTGAAAAGAAATTCGAAGGATGACGCTACTCGATTCTTGCTTATTAAGGAACTTTCAAATGTAGGTAGATTTGAGGAGGCTTTGCAACAACTGGACATCCTTGCTCCTGCTCATGCTGAATCTCCTGACTTCCAAAATCTACTAACTTCAATTACTGCTCAAAGGGATTCAATTTATTATCAGAATATTGAAGAAATCAAAACTCGCTTTGCTGATAATCCTAATGATAAGGATGATCTTCTTAAACTCACTTCCTTTTATAACAAACTATCCATGTTCGATGAGTCCATTGCTGCATTTACTCGCTTCTTCGAGCTTAATCCAAATGATGATAATCTTGAAATTCGATACAGATTTGCTGAAACTGCAGCATGGAATAAAAACTTTGACCTTGCTCATGAACAATCAGAATATCTGCTAAATAAAGAACCCGATAATCTGGACTATCAACTCCTTTCAGCTCAACTGTCAGCATGGACTGATTCCGATTTGGAACGCGGGAAGGGACTTATTGATAACGTACTTGCAAAACAACCGAAAAATTTCTTTGCGTTAATAACAGCTGGACTTCTTACTGTAGCACTCAAGGACTTCGATGCAGCTGACAGTTTTTTAGCTCGCTCTCGCGAAGTAAATCCAGATGCAAACGAGATTAATACCCTTGATCTCCGTATTACTTTTGAAAAACTTCGATTTGAAGAAAACAAACTTTTCGAAATTCTTGACCGTGCTAGAGAAACCGTTGCTTAGGGTGATTGTGATGGTTCTTTAGTCCACTTTGAAGAATTCATTGCAAAAGCACAACCCAATAGACTTGTTCAAAAAGAATACGCTGACGCATTAACTTGTGCAAAACAATACGACAGAGCTATTGATATTTATACTAATCTTCTTCAGGAGGATTATAATTTTAACGTCGACTACAGCAGGGCTAAAGCATACTTGTGGAAAGGTGATTCCTTAACAGCTGTAACTGAACTTGAACGGCTCAGAGAAGTCGAACCTGAAGACTTCTATCTAAACATTTTCCTCGGTGATGCTTATAAAAGCGCTGGTATGAATAAAAAAGCTCGAATACAATATGAAAATATGCTCGATGCTACTGAAGACTCTTCTGAAATCGCTTTATTGGAACAAAGAATTGGCTGGCTCCCGGTTAGTGGTGTCAAATCGTTTTTAAGCTCTTTCCCGATTTATTCATCTTTGACACCATCAGCATCCTATTTTTCTGATAATGCTGGTTTTGACATGCTGAATTATGGACTCAATTATGAAATTGGAGCACTTGATTTTCTTTCACTCTCTTTAGCATACAATCGTGGTTCTTATCTTTACGGGTCCTCCACATCCTCTTTACTTCCTTCCCATTTTTCATCAATCACTTCGGGAATTTATTTCAGGATTTTAAATCTAACCTTAGGATCGGTCTACGGCACTAAAATTTTCTCGGCTTCAAGTAGAAAATCTGATATACTTAATCTCTTTGCTAGGTTTTCGCAAGACAGTGTTTATTCTTTCTCACTTACTTATTTGACAACTGATGCACCGGAGATCCTATACTCCAAACTCCTTACAAATGCCACATTCCGTCCCGAGATGTATATTTTGTCCGGTGATTACAAATATCTTGATGTCTTTAGAATTTCAGGGAACTATAAATTTCTTGACATTAACGATACTATTAAAAATAAGGGAGAAATTTATGATCTTCGGTTCGGAAAATACTTCTTGCCTGAATTGATAGCTGGTTACGAATTTGCAGTGACAAATTTTGTAAAAACCACTCGTTTCTATTTTTCCCCTCATAATTTCACCTCTCATTCCTTATGGGGTGAGTACACTGGACTAAGTTTTGATGAACACAATATCTTGGTTGGTGCCAAATTGGGTATTATTATGGATCTCTACTTCATTACTTCAGAGATATATGCATCCTACAAAGTCAAGTTACTTGAACCTCTGCTCTTTCAATTACAGGGAAGACTTGGAAGAACGACTCAGGATATAGGTATATATGCAGGACAAAGCATTTATAACTCCAGATCTATTTTTGCTTCTCTAAGTTGGGCTCTCTAATCTATGTGATAAGATAAAAGTTTTTTTAACACCGAAATCGCTTTATTCATCTGGTTCTTTACAGTTTGAAGAGATACATCCATTATTTCAGCAATCTCATAATAATTAAATCCGCCATATCTACTTAACAAAAATGTGGCTCGACACCTCTCGGGTAACATATTAATTGCTTTCTGACAATCATCATGAAAAAACACCCTCCTCAATTCATCTTCCCTGTTTTGACTTAGTAAAATCAAGTAATCATCTTCGTTTGGAATTTTTAATGGTTTTTTTTCTCTAACTAAATAATTTAAGGACAGATTTCTGGCAATTTTAAATAAATATCCTTTAGGGGAAGAATTATAATCTAGTTTGTCCCTGCTGGCCCAAAATCTGATAAAGGTCTCCTGCGTTAAGTCTTCGGCAGATTCTCGATTTGAAGTATATTTGAGAATAAAACTGAAAACTATCGGTTGCATAATAAAAAAGAATTCCTTAAAACAATCTTGGTTGTTTCTTTGAATTTCTTTTACAAGAACTGCTATTTTTTCTTCAGTTATCAACTCTGTCTATCTTACTAAATCACCTGATACAAATTACAAAAAAAAAATTTATATTCTGTTTATCTTTTTATAAAAGTTTTGAAACCCTCGTATTCTTTTTTTGATATTACACCAGTGAGTATCAATAATAAAATGAATAAAATTGTCATTAATCCTTTGGTTATTGAATTAATACTTTCCACTGGAATAACAATATAATATAGTATTCCAATGCATCCAATACTTATAGCCATTTTTAAGATTTTTAACACCTCATATTTTATAAAATAAAGTTTTTGCGATACTATGTAATAACCCGCAGCCATTACGATATAACTTGCCAGCGTAGCTGCTGCTGCACCGGTTATTCCCCACACTGGAATTAACAGAAAATTTGCCCCTATATTAACAATTGCGCTAATTCCCATAATTACAGGTACTGAATCACTCTTTTCTTTTATGTATAATCCGGCTGAAAAAATCACATGAAAACCGTTAAACAGATATCCTAAAAGTACTATTGGAACAATGTTTATACCACTCCAATAAGCAGTCCCTATCAAATGTCGTCCAAGTATACTGATTCTAACAATATCATCAATAAATAGGGAAAGAGTTACCAGAATTAAACTCCCTGTAATTGTAAAGTATGTAAAGACCTTTGCAAATAATTCCTTTGCATGCGGATCTTTTGCATTCTTTAAAAAAAATGGTTGCCAGGCAAATTGAAACATTGAGACAAATAGCATCATGAAAATCCCCAGCTTATAATTGGCTTGATAGATCCCCAATTGGTTTAGATCAGTTAGTTGTTCAACTATTGGTCTGTCTATTACTTGTATAAATATTGATGCAAGCCCTGCAGGCAGATATGGTAGACCAAATCTAATAAACCTCCTGAATATTCTCTTATCAAACCTGAAAACGAAAAGTTTTCGATATATCGGTAGTACACACATTAATGAGAATAATGAAGCGGCTAAGTTACTAACAAACACTCCCTCGATTCCCCACTTAAAACCTACAATAAGTACAATATTTAATGCAACATTAATAACAATATTGCTGACTTTAATAATTGTAAAAAGCACAGCCCTGTTTTCAAGTCTGAGATATAAAAATGGAATTACAGCGAGTGTATCGAAAACTAAAATCAGTAGGGATAGTAAAATAACAAACGAATAGTCTGTTCCTATACTTAGGAATCCCATGATGGGTTCTTGAACAAAAATAATTAACATTGATATTATGGAGGTACTTACAAGTATTGTTATTGTTGGAACAGAAAAAACCAGTTTCTTATCTTTTAAATCAACTTCGGTGGCAAATTTAAGATAGGAAGAATCAAGCCCATATAGAAAGACTACATTTAGTATAGCAATTAAAGCATAAACATTTGTAATAATACCGTATTCTTCTGGGATAAAAATATTTGTATAGAAAGGTACAAGAATAAAGTTAAGAAATCTTCCAAGTATTGTACTTATACCATAAATCACCGTCTCTTTTGTTAGTTGTCTTAACTTTTCAATCATTTATTTTATGTCTTATCATTAACGATATATCAAGACCTTTAACACTGTGGGTAATGGCTCCGGTTGAAACAAAATCTACTCCTGTTTCAGCTACTTCAGCAACATTTTCAAGAGTAATACCCCCAGAGGCTTCTGTCAAACACCTTCCATTTACTAGTTTTACTGCTTCTTTCATCATCCCTGTCGAAAAATTATCCAGCATAATAATTTCCACATTGCATTTTAGTGCTTCTTCGATTTCATTTAGATTCTTTACCTCGACCTCTATTTTGTAATTGGTCTTATTCCGGTTTTGATAATCTCTGCATTGTTCTATCGCTTCTGTTATTGAACCAGCAACTTCAATATGATTATCTTTGATAAGAAACATATCATACAATCCAAATCTGTGATTCTCTCCCCCTCCTAACTTGACAGCTAGCTTATCAAAATGTCTCAATCCAGGAACAGTTTTTCTTGTGTCCAAAATTTTTGCTTTAGTGTGCTTAATCTTTTTTACGAACTTGTTCGTTATTGTTGCTATCCCGCTCATCCTCTGTAAAAAATTTAAGGCAGTTCTTTCGGCTTGTAAGATCGAACTCGCATCTCCCTTTACTGTTGCAATAATTTTCCCTTCTTTAACTTGTGTACCATCCTCAATAATGGATTCGAATTCTAGCTCGCTGTTCTTCAGCAAGAATACTCTTTCACATACTTTTACTCCTGCTATTATCCCACACTCTTTCACAAGAAATTCCGCAAAAGCCTTTCTCTGATTAATCAATATAGCAGATGTAGTAATATCTCCATTTTGAATGTCCTCTTCCAGTGCTGATACTATTGCTCCATCATAATTATATGTTTTCATCTTCAAAGCATTTCTTAACTAAACTAATAAATATTTCTGGTACTCTGGTAACTTTATAGCTCCCGGTCCTCATAAAACAATGAATAGTATAACCGGTTGCGATTAATCGCTGACTGTTTTTCTCTCTTACTGTATAGTCTACTCTCATCTTGGCAGATGGAATTTCCCGCATCTCACTTGTAATTTCCAAGACCTCATCATATTTACCCGGTGTTTTATAATTCGTATGGGATTCAATTAATGGAAGATAATATCCGGTATCTTCAAGTGATTTATATGATAATCCCGTTTTTCGAAGCATCTCGGTTCTTGCAACTTCAAAATATTCAAGATAGTTGCCGTGCCAAACAAAGGCCATTTGATCTGTATCTGCATAACGTACACGAATTTCACACTTGTTTTGTAACATAGCTATATCGCCTCGTTTTAAATTCCTGAGTTATTCATTGAATTCGCCCATTGCACCAAATTTTTCGATACGGTTTTCGAGCAATTTTTCTGGTTTGATTTTGAGTAACTGCGAAAGTTCTTCTTTCAATACTGATTTAAGAGTCAATGCCATTTCTTCGTGATTTTTATGTGCTCCACCTAGTGGCTCGGCAACTACCCTGTCAACCACTTTCAATTTAAGAAGATCTTCTGACGTTAATTTTAAAGCTTCGGCTGCTTGTTCCTTGTAGTCCCAGCTTCTCCATAGAATGCTTGAACATGATTCCGGACTTATAACAGAATACCAGGTATTTTCCAACATCAAAACCCTGTCACCCATTCCGATTCCTAATGCTCCTCCACTCGCTCCCTCACCTATGACTACAACAATTATGGGAACCTTTAATAAGCTCATTTCAAGAAGATTTCTTGCAATTGCTTCTGCTTGACCTCGCTCTTCAGCTTCAATCCCTGGATAAGCACCTGGAGTATCTAAGAAGGTAATAATAGGTATATTAAATTTTTCAGCTAACTTCATTAATCGTAAGGCTTTCCTGTATCCTTCCGGATTTGGCATTCCAAAATTCCTGTAGACATTACTTTTTGTGTCTCTCCCTTTCTGATGCCCTATAATCATCACGTTGAATTCATCAATTTTTGCGAATCCCCCTACAATTGCTTTATCATCTTTATATTTCCTATCTCCATGTAACTCTATAAAATCATGAGTCATCAGATAAATATAGTCAAGCGTGTAGGGTCTTTCAGGATGTCTCGCTAATTGCACTCTTTGCCATCTGGTCAAGTCCTTATACACCGTTTCTTTTAGCATTTTTACTTTTTCTTCAATTACTCTAATCTCTTCGTCAATATTTAAAGTTGAAGAAAGATTCCTCATTTCTACCAATTTTTCTTCTAATTCAACTATTGGTTTTTCAAATTCAAGTAAAGTTTTTGCCATCTTTTTCACTGTTTATTATTCTTAATATTGATTTACCTATTATTTCTAAATCAAGCCAAATATTTTGATTTTTAGCATAGAAAATATCCGTTTTTTCTATATCTATACTTTCCTCAATAAACCACATTCCTGTTATTCCCTTTTTCCCTAAAAATAAATCATTTGCTTCGGAAACTACTCTCGGTCCTACAATACTCAACTTCCCGATTAAAACATATGGAATTTTCTTAAGTATTCTGACCGTATAGCTTCCTTTATTCCGAATTAAAGAGATAACCGGATAAAAAAGGATTATACAAATACTAATAACAATATCTAACATTCTTTTTAATGCCTTGTTAACTGGATCTGCTATTTTATAACTTATTTCAACTACTGGTAAATCGGTTAACAAATTAACAGATGATTTTCCAACTAGAAAGTCCAAACCGTCTCCGGCTAATTTGAACTCCACGTTTTCCTTCTGACAGTATGAGACTATTCTCATGATTTCTTTATAAGATAACTCTTTTGAACTGAATATCACTTCATTAACTTTTTTATCGCTAATAATTTTCCGTATGTTATCAGTACTCCCTATCACTTCATAGTCTTCAATTTTTTTTCCGATTTCTTTTCTTGTTTTTGAAATCAGTCCAATAATTGAATAAAGTGTGGTCTTCTGAGCTTTTAGTTTATTTGCAATTTCAATTTCCGCTTGTGAAGTTCCAACTATTAAAGTTTTTATTCTCGCATTCTTAATACCCCCGTCTTTTAGAAATATTTTATACAACACTCTCCACAGAGTAGTTGTTGTAAATATTATAAAATAACTAATAATAACTACTACCCTGCTGTATGCATACTCTTTGAAAAAGAATGTCAATGCGGAAATAACAAAGAATCCTGTAAGGACCGCGGTAAAGTTGCTTAATACTGATATAGTGTCTCGCTTGTAATTCCCAATTATTATACCAATTAATACCTGAATTATGGCTGGTATCGTTAGTATTATGACTAAGGATTCCGGGCTAAATCCACCCCATGTTGTAATATTTCTATAAAATTCTTCAGATACTAGAAGTGCAAGACCGAATAAAATATAATCAGTGAATATAGATATTATAACTATTTTGTCTCGTGCAAGGAAAGCCACAAACTCTCGCATCATTATTGCCATGCGAAGTAAAGTTTCAAACATAAACGAACTTGTAATATGCTTTTTAACGAACAGATGCATTGCATTATAAAAATGTCTTATTTCATCAATACCACTTCTTTTTGTACTCTCTCCCTTATAATGGATAATCTGCGTTTTGTGAACGTAATAGACTTTATATCCACTCTGCTGCACGCGAAAACAATAATCAAGATCTTCACCATACATGAAAAAATCCTCGTCTAATCCTCCAATTTTTTCATATACATTTTTTCTCAACATCATAAATGAACCCGATATAGCATCCACTTCGTGTGTCTGGTTTTCATCTAAATAAGTAAGATTATATTTAGAGAATAGTTTGTTCTTTGGAAATAACGCACTCAATCCTGATACTTTACAAAATGAGTTCCATGGTCCGGGAAAACTTCTCCTACAACCCAACTGCAAAGTACCATCTGGATTAAGTATTTTACATCCGGCTAATCCAACTTCTGGATTTTTTCTGAAAAATGACACCATAATTTCAAAAGTTTCTTCTTCAACAATAGTATCTGGATTCAGTAATAATAAGTATTCCCCTTTAGCAATCTTTAAACCTAAATTATTAGCCTTACTAAATCCCACATTTTCTTTGTTTTCTATTAATTTTATGTTGGAAAATTTCCCTTTGATTAACTCAATACTCCCGTCATCGGATGCATTATCAACTACTATTACCTCTGAACGTATTTTTCGTGTGGCTTTATCAAGAGAATTCAATAAGTTTTCTAGAAACTCTTTAACATTGTAGTTTACTATGATTATTGATAGATCCATTAATTTTATTTTAAGATACCTAGAATACTCTTAATCCTTAACTTCCATACCATAAAAACAGCCTCCCACACTATCTTCTTGGACATTTTTGAACTCCCTTTTTCTCTTTCAGTAAATACAATTGGTATTTCACCAATTTTAAACCCCTTCTTCCACGCTTTGAATGTCATTTCAATCTGAAACGAATAACCGTTTGAATGTATATTATTCAAATCTATTGCCTCTAAGACTCTTCTTCGAAAGCATTTAAATCCACCAGTCGCATCCGAAATAGGCAATCCCGTAATTAATCTAGTGTACTTATTGGCAAACCAGCTTAATAGAAGTCTTTGCATTGGCCAATTGACTACTGTTATACCTTTTAGATATCTACTCCCCACGACTAAATCATACGGTCCAATCGCGATTAAAAAATTACCGATCTCTTTTGGATCATGAGAAAAATCCGCGTCCATCTCCATTATATAATCAAAATCATTCTCTAAAGCAAACTGGAATCCTGCACAATAGGCTGTTCCCAATCCAAGTTTTTTTTCTCGCTTTAAAATATGTAACCTTGAATGTTTTTTGCTCTCCTCTTCAACCCAGGTACCCGTGCCATCAGGTGAATTATCATCCACGATTAGAATTTCAACCAAATTATCATACGAATCCAAAATAAGTTGCACTATATTCTTTATATTATTAATTTCGTTGTATGTTGGGATAATTATTAGTGTTTTTTCCATATATGTCATATAGGTTAATAATTTAATTTATAGTTTAAAATACTTAAAATAATTCTTAAGTTCAAACTCAATCATAATGTCCTTTGCCAAAAAATACGACAAAAACAGTCCTAAAAAGTATCTTGAAATCCATCCTTAAAGACATATTCTCAATATAAAACAAGTCATATTTTAATTTTTCTCTTACATCTTCTACTGATTCATCATATTTATGTTTTATCTGGGCCCAACCGGTAACACCGGGTTTAACCTTTAAACGTCTCTTGTAATAAGGTATCTCTTTAGCAAGTTTTTCAACAAAGAAAGGCCTTTCTGGTCTTGGTCCCACTAAACTCATATCCCCCTTCAGAACATTTATCATTTGTGGAATTTCGTCAATCCTTACTTTCCTCACAATTTTGCCTACACGCGTTACTCGTGGATCGTCTTTTTTTGACCATATTGGTCCGGTATTTTTTTCTGCATCCACAACCATGGATCGGAACTTGAAAATCTTGAAGGTTTTCCCATCCTTGCCGGTTCTCTCTTGTCGATAGAAAACGGGACCATTTGAATCAATTTTTATAGCAATTCCGACCAGGATAATAAGAGGCAACGAAAATATTATAGCAATAAAGGCAATTATAATGTCCAAAAGCCTTTTTATTTTCTTTTCCCACTCCGGCATCAATTGAGGATTGATATCTATCAATGGCAATCCATAAAGTTGCATAGTTTTGGCTTGACCACTAAGAATATCGTATAAATCAGGAACAATTTTTATTCCGACATCCCTGTTCTCACATTTGCTAATTATTTCAACTAAAATGTCCTCATCATGATGCTCTAAACCTATTATTACCTCACGAATCTCCTTATTACTAATGATATCTGTTATTCGGTCAACTTTCCCTAATACCCTAAAACCTTTATACTCTTTTTCTAGATTATCTTCACTGACTTCAATGAATCCCAGAATATCCAGCCCTAAACCCCGATGATTAAGAATCTCATCTGCAACCTCCATTGATTTTTTATTGAAGCCTACTATAATTGCGTTCCTTCTCCCAATACCCCGAATTAACAAATTTCTTTGGATGCTTCTTACTAAAATTCTTCCTGCAGAGACATAAATAAAAATGAATCCCCAATAAATAAATATCAAATATCGGTTTGATGATTGAACACCATGTGTGAAATCATCAAAAAATATTATGGAAAATAGAATTAATACACCAAAGAATGTTGATTTTAATAATACTGATATCTCATCAAATCGAGAAAGTGCGAACCAGGTCCTATACATTCCCACAAAAAAGAATACTAATAACCAGTATATATATACTACTATCATGGATATGTACATTTCTGGCGATGTAATTAATTGAAACAACCCACTTTCTACTCTAAAATAGAAAAATGTTAACCAAGCAAGATTAATGGTAATAAAATCGATTAGAAGAATAACTGCTTTGTTTATTTTCTTATCCATTATTTGCTATCTTTTGGTTGATTCCCAAATAACACTATGACTGTTAGAAATATATTTCGCAAGTCCTAAAATAATTGCCGTATTTGCC
This sequence comes from Ignavibacteriales bacterium, assembly GCA_012517155.1. Classification (GTDB taxonomy): domain Bacteria; phylum Bacteroidota; class Ignavibacteria; order Ignavibacteriales; family Ignavibacteriaceae; genus JAAYVN01. The sequence goes on from JAAYVN010000057.1 coordinate 17,804, forward strand.
ATTATAAAAAAGAATGGAATAGAAAATATAGTCAGTTTCTTTTTTAATTTGGTCATTAAGTATCCCAAAAAAGCTAATACAAAAAATAAAATCTGAGTATAAAGAAAATATTGATAAAGGACTTTTTCTCTCGCTATTAAGACAGTCAAAATGAATAAAAAAATTGCCAAAAAAGGAAAAAACCATCTGATGACTTTGTGGGATAAAAAAGCATATGAAACCAAAGCAGGTCGGAAAAATAAAAAATCCTTAAAAAAGGCAATCGTTTGAAAATTAGTTGCGGAAAATCGAACTTTTCTCTTAAATTCTGTTTGCACATTCTGACCAACATCTTCAAAAGCTATGGCATCCCTTTCATATATAAATTTGTAACCCTTACTTAATACATTTAAGGTTAAAAATAGATCATCGGTAACAGGTCTATTAACTGGGATCTCTTGAAAGAGGTCTTTTTTAATTGCAAAAATCCCCCCATTGGCACCTATTAAGATACCTAATTTCCCTTCCATTTGTTTAATTTGAGTTTCATATCTCCAATACCTTCTTTCCTCTAAAGGTTCATTTATCTGCACTCGATCATCATTTAGAATTAAGCGCCCACATACCCCTCCGACAGTTAAATCTTGAAATCCTCTTAACAGTACACTAAGAGCATCTCTTTGAAAAACTGTATTTGCATCCGTAAAAACTAAGATTTCTCCCTTAGCTTCTTGATATAATTTATTTAATATTCCGGCTTTTCCGTTTCTTACCTGGAAATTATAAAACTTAAGCCACTCATACTTTTTCGATAATTCAATTAGAATATCATTTGTGCTATCCGAGGAGTTGTCCGATCCTACAAGCACTTCAAAATACTGAAATTCTTTATGCGCTTCTGATAGATTTTCAATTCTTTCCCTGATTACTTTTTCTTCATTATAAGCTGCTATTAGAATCGAGACAGTACTATATTTTTCAACGCTTCCATGGGTGGCTTTTCCCTTTAATTGACAAATCAAGTAAATACTTATTGGATACAAAAAATATGTATGAAGCATCAAAAACAAAACGATAATAAAAATAGTTTCTAAAACTACCATGCAATATTTCTCATCTTATTAAATTCTATTATCTTCATGTATTCATTTTCAAACCTTTTAGCAATTATTGGCCATGTATAAGAATCTCTTATCAAATCTTTTGCATTATTTGAAATTAATTCTTTATCGTATTTGCCATTTAAATAATCAATAATTATAGATTTGAATTCTTCTGCACTATTACCTATTAGTAAATGCTTTTTGTTTTCTGCATTTATACCCTCTTTGCCTATCTCGGTTGTAAGAATATTACAACCCATTGCTAGCATCTCTAAAATCTTTAATCTAATTCCACTTCCGATTCGTAATGGAACGATCATCAATTCTTTATTTAAGATATTTTGCGCTAGATTAGATACAAATCCACATATCTCAATATTGTCTTTAACTTTACTATCTATTTTTAACTTTTCTGCACCGCTTCCATAAATAAATAGCTTTATTTCTGGTATTTGTTCACTCAAACTTGGCATCACCGAATTTAGGAACCATTCTAAACCATCCTTGTTGGGGTACCAGTCTAAAGACCCAATATGAAAAAGAGATTTGGGAATAACTTCTTTTTTTCGATAATTTAATAAATGTTCATCAATACCTGCTTCAATTGTAGTGGTATCAATTCTAGAATCAAGTTGCCTTATTTGTTGCTCATCAACAGAAGTAATCATTATACACTTATTGAATTTTCTACAGTACTTAACTTCATAATTTTCAAGTTTTTTTGCTTGACGAGCAGAATACCATCTCAACAAAATATTACTCTCTTTCTCAGAAAACCTTTTCATGATATTTGTCTCAACATTGTGCTCTCTTAGTACTATTGGTGCGTTTGTAAGTTCTCTTATATCATCCACTATCCATGCCATGTGAAGATGGTCAATATGTATTATATCAGGTTTGTTATTCTTGAAGTACTTAATTATAAATTCTCGAAGATCTCTATTTATATACTTTGAAACATTGTAGGGAACATGCGAAAAAACATTAAATATTGCAGATATAACATTGTTTCCTGTTTGTATATCTAAAATTGTAGGATCACAATATGGTCTCAGATCTTTTAGTGTACTTTCTAAATTGAAATTCTTTCTGTATGAAACAAAATCAATTTCATGACCCAATAAAGAAAGGTACTTGGTTATACCAAACACACTGATATTTGCACCTGTATTGGGTGGTACACCTAAATGTGGAGATATTTGTAGGATTTTCAACTTTTCTTAAATTTAATTAAATATTAATTATAAATTTAACCTTATTAGATGAAAAATAAAACTACCCATATCCTTATTATCTAACACAGCAGGTTAATAAATGTTATTAATATTGAGAATAAATCGCACAATTTCAGATAGATGTAATAAGCTTTTTATCTTTTAGGGAGTTGAACAAACAATTGCTTGCAGTAATAGTAACTTTTTTTAATTAGGTGAGATTCGAATGAAAAGATACCACCTAAAAAATAAATTGGGACTCGAATGATAATTCCCCAATAATGAAATAGAACAACAAGCTGATAATTAAGCCCCGAATAATGCTTTTTATAAAATATTCGTTTGCTCAGAGTCTGATTTTTGAACATAAACCAATGAAGATTACGAGTCGTCCCCCCACCCAGATGTACTAAAGAAGTCAATGGATAGTATATTACCTTACCCCCTGATTCTTTAAACCTGTAACACATATCTACTTCTTCTGAATAAAAGAAATAATCCTCATCAAACCCACCCATTCGTATTGCATCTTCTCTTTTCATGAAAATAAATGCCCCTTTAACAGTATCTGTTTCCACGACAGTATCAATATTCTTGTAATTCAGGTGATACTTGTTTAAGCTTTTTGAATTGGGAAATATCTTATACAGAAAAAATGCTTCTCCGAAAATATTTGCAGGTGAGTCAAAATCCGCTATACATTCTTGATGTGAATGATCTTCATTTAGAAGTTTACAACCTATAATCATATTTTTATTTAATGAATTATCGAAATAATCCAGTACCTTTTCCAAAGTATTTTCAATAAAAATCGTATCGTTATTCAAATAAAGAATGTAGTCACCTTTCGCTATCCTTAGACCCTGATTATTAGCTTTAGCAAATCCTAGATTTTCTTTGTTCTGAATTATCTTAACTCCTTCAAAATCTTTTATGATGTCTCTTATATTTCCTTCCTCAGAGTTATTATCAACCACAATAATTTCGTACAAAAGATTAACATGACAGTCTTTAATTGACTTTATACATTGCCTTAAATACTTGAAATTATTGAAATTCACAATTATAACTGATACTTTCATATCTGAAGTTTTCCAGTTTTCCTTTTCTGGTAATCTTTTAAACCACGTAGCATCATTTTAATTTTTTCTCCTTTTTTCTCTTCAAAAAGAAGCATTTTTATTACATTTTTTATAAAAAAAAGTCTCTCTCTATGAATTTCGTATGGAAAGTTATTGGAGTATTCTAAACATAGATATTTGTAGTTCCTCGTTTTATAATAGAATCTCAGGGGACTGTTATTGTATGGATATACTTTTCTAATAATAAAGTGCTTTTCACTTATGTTTGCCTCGTTATGATTAAGTAACGCTGTATTTACTTGAATTACTTTGTATCCGACTTTTTTTAACCTAAGACAATATTCAATATCAATATAATCTATAAAGTATTCATCCTTGAAATTTCCGGTTTTATCATATGCATCAAGACTGAGAAGATTGCCCGATGTCATTGCCGTGGTGATTTGAAGATATTTCTCAATACCCGATTTCTTGGTTCCATATTTGTTCTGATAAAAAGGTGTCGCTAATCCGGTGTTTTGTATCTCAATAAAGGCAGAAAGCAATTCCTCAACATAATTTGGTGATGTACTACTGTCCTGATCCATTGTCAGCACATATTTATATCCTTCCATTTTTGCTTTTGATGCTCCTATATTCAGAGCATATCCAATTCCTTTATTAGAATTTTCTGTTATATAAATGATGTTATTAATTGCCCTTATTTTTTCAATCAATTTGGAATTTAATGTATCCGAATTATCATAAACATAAAGCTTGTTAACCTGGGAAGAATAGGAAAGTATATTCTTAATAACTTCGTTGTCGGGATTGTAAAGTACTACTATCCCTGCTATTTCACTCTTTTTAACCGGCATGCCTTTTTTCAATTTCTGCAAGAATTATACGTACTTGATCCCCATTGAATTTGGGTAGTTCTTCGATTCTACAACCGATTTTTTTGTTAAAAAGATGAGTATAATACCTCAGACGCAACCCATAAACTATTTTGTTTTTTCTGATTACGCTCCTTGTCAAATCGGGATCAAGATCTCTGATCATTTTTTGACTTTCAGCTAAGTCAGCGAACCACCAAAAAGGCGGATGGTACCCAGCCTTAATGATTCTGAGCGTGTGTTCAACATGTTCATGATAATTCTTAAATCTTTCATCAAGATAGCCAACTTTTTCTATAACATCTTTATGATAATAAGAAAATGCCCCTCCAAGATAATAATTAAGCCCTATTAATATTTCCTTATATTGAATAATCATACGAGATTTAGAATTCCCATTTTCATCTTTATTATCTGGGCCATGATATGCATAATTGAAATGTTTTATCCCCGTTAATTTTGATGCCTGAATATATTTATAACATATTTCTGTATCGATTATTTCAACATCGTCCTCACTGATAAAAAGATGATCACACCCTGCGTCCATCATCATTTTTAATGCTTCATTCTTAGATTTTCCAATTCCAACATTTCTTTTATGCTGAATATAATCATCAATTTTTAATTTATCACATCTCTCTCTCAGCGGCTTTCCGTCATTAATCACAACATTATAATCAACTTTTGGAAGTGACTTTAGAGCAGATTGAAATAACTCCTCCCGGTTACATGTTATAATTGCAAGCCCTGTTTTATCGTTCATGATTATTTTTGATTAGATTTTTAATTCTGCGATGAAGAATAATAGCACTATCATTGTTTTCATATTTCTTGCATAACCTTAGGGCTTTCTGATAATTCCCTTCATTCTCTAATAAAACAGAAATTATAAAAGTGAGGTATATTCTTGTTGGTACGATTTTTCTTTTGTAGTGACAATCACATATTTTTTTTATCAGCCCATATAATTTTCTGGGAATTTCTAATAGTAGCAACAATCTCAATACTAATGTTTTCCTGTCTTCCTTAGAAAGCGATTTAATGTATAGTGGGGTGTATACTTCTTGAATTTTTATTGTTTCATTAATGGTCTGTGAAGTGTTTTGAAATTCTTTATTAGTGTTATTTGTAGATTTGTAATAATATCCCACAAATTCATTGATATGACTAATCTTATGTTTAAGTGCCACTCTGGTTATGAATTCATAATCTCCGGCTACTTCGTAAGAATCGTCAAACCAAATATTCTCCTGAAAGTGAAGACTGCTTCTCCACATCGATTGCGAACCTGCGAAATATTGATAGCATAGTTGAAATGAAGAATAGTCTGGAGTAATATATTCATCTATTATATTCTCTTTTATTGAAGCCTTATCAACAGATTTAACTATGTATTGATTTCCATATACCAATGCAACGTCTTCATTATTAGTGAGATAGGTGCTTAGCATTTCTAAGGCATTACTCACCAATCGGTCGTCAGTATTTCCGTTTGTTATATACTCTCCTGAAGCTATTTTAATTGCTCTGTTCCACGCTCTATATATAGTTTCGCGTTCATTAGTTCGATAATATTTGATATTTCCATACTTTTCAAGGAATAGTTTTATTTTATTTTCTTCATCCTGTAGAGAACCGCTATTGACAATAATTAATTCAATGTCTTCAAATATTGTCTGTTCAATTAGATCCTCTAATCGTCCGACAATAAAATTTTCAGAATTATATGTTGAGATGATAACAGATACTAATGGTTTTTTCATATCACAAGTTTTTATTTCCTATCTTATCTTTAAATAATAGAAATATTTCTATGCCATAATTGCGAATTAATCTGAAATTTAGTATCATACTAAATAAACTGATTATTGATATTACTACATACAAATTGAAATCACTATATTTTACAGATAAATATGAGACTAACATTAGTATAATTAGTGCGTTGATCCTGAAAAGATAAATTCTTTTAAGATAATCAACTACTTGTAATCCAAGTATTCTTTTGCAATACACAATCATAAGTATAAATGATAATATTACAGATAGTGTTAGTCCGAATAGTCCTGAATAGCTGTCATAATAATGATAGCTTATTAAAAGCATAATCACAACAAATGATAAATTTATCAGTTGTATTATAGCTAGTAAAAAAGCTTTACCAATCCCTAGTAGAAAAATATATATTGAATATCCCATGGTATTTAAAGCTTCCGGAATAGCTAAAATTAAATAAAGTAGGATTATTTCCTCGTAACCAAACCACAATTGAATTATAGATATGATGATAATACTTAAAATTCCAAACACTATTCCGGAGTACAGAATTCCGTAATTTGATAATTTAACCCCTTCTTTTAATATGTATTGCTCATATTCAGTTTTACTCACGAGAACACTAGATTTCGGTATAAACGTTCTGAAAGAAGCGTAAAATAAACCGGATAATGAAATCGCAAATTTTCGTGCAATTTCATAAAATGTTATTATCGATAATGAAGAATAGCTCCCAAGTATATATTTAATAATTGGATCAAATAACGCACTGAAAATAGAACTAATTTGAATATGAATACTAAAGCTGAACATTCTTTTGATTTCAGACATTGAGAGTAAATGATGTTTAATCTTTATTTCTTGAAATCTTTTTCGCAGAATAATAATAAAAGTTATTAACGTAATACACGAAGAAAAGCTATACATTAAAGTTAACTCAATAAGAGATAAATCAAATATTGTTACAAACATTACCGCTAGAAGTATCATCAAATTATATATAATTCCAAGTTTGCTCGAAATTGAAAAATAGTTCAATCCTTCAAACACAGATCTGAAGAAAATTGAAAGATATTGAAATAGAAAGTTGATCCCCATTATAGGAACTAACCAAATAGCTATATCACGGTTTTTTATCGATACAAAATCTTCATTCAAATAATAAAGAATGAATGATAAGTATATTCCCCCTAATAGCACTATAAGTCCTATAATTATAAAAACAATAAAAGCATTTGTTACGATTGCATTTGTTTCTTCAATGTTATTATTTCTCCTGCTTCCGGAAATATGCTTAATCACGGCAAGTCCAAAACCCAGATCCAGTGCAGTCCCCATTGTCCATAATGAAGTGAGCGCGATCCACATTCCAAACAACTCATTTCCGAAATGCATCATATTAAGTTTAATGGTAATAAATGAGATCAGTAACGTGGACAAATACTGGACTGCAAGCCAGAATGAATTAGTTCCATCTGATTTCATTATTGCTCAATACTGATCTTGTTGACAATACGATACAATCCCCCAAGTAATCCAATAAAAAAGCCCCAGACTATTATACCCACCCCCCACAACCAGGCATCAGTCATTGATAAAGAAACGGTGATATATATTAATACCCATAGCAGTATTGTGGCAATAAACCTTTCCTCTCTGTTTCGACTCTTATTAACAACTCTGTTTGCATTTTTTATTATCATAAATAGTAAAAGAATGAATCCGGAAAATCCTATTAACCCTGTTTCAGCTAATACAGCAAAATAACCAACATGAGGCGTTAATCCCTCTACATATTTTTCAAAAAGAATTTCAGGCAATTGCGAGTACTGTTCAGAAACTATTGGGAAGGAATACCAGCCAATCCCGACTATAGGATGAGCTGAAAATGCTCTGAATGTTGTATCCCAAATAAGTAACCTGGTAAGCAGTGAATTGCCTATGTCTTCTTGAATATCTACTTCCTCTTTGATCTCAATATTTGTTACTCGATCACTGAAATCAGTTCTGCTGACAATAAAAAGAACCGTAATTCCCATTAAGAGTATTATTACTGACACAAAATATGCGATTTTCGCCCTGCTAATATTATACAATTCACTTTTGGTGTACAAGTACATTACTAGTAATCCGAATGTAATGGCAATCGAGACCCAGGAATTCCTTGTTTGCATTAAAACGGATACAATAACTAATAATGCTAGCGTTAAAAGAAAAATGAATTCCAAATATCCTCGGTCTCGTCTCAGAACAACTAGAAGAAGATTCACGATAATTGCAATATTAACATAATCCACAAACATGATTCCAGCAAATCCAAATTTTCTTCCTCCATACAATATAACCTGTATAACAACGTGAACTGCATTAATCAATGATAATATCATGAAAAGTTTAATATAACTTTTAATCTGCGAAGTGCTCTTAATATATGAAGTTAGAATATAGATAACAGTAATAAATGCAATAAACTGAGTAGCTATTAGCAAACTTCCCCCTAATGCATTACAATTAATAAGGGAAGGTAAACATAATAAAAAGTAAATTAATAAAAATTTGGTTAAAGGATTATAAAATTCTTCCTTTTTTAAATGCTGCTGAGTAATTAGAAATGAAAGCAAAACAACTGGGACAAACAGTACAGAAACTCGAAAATTCATGAAAAGATAATTAATAAAAAATGCTACAATTAGTACTCTTATAGTTATGTCTAGATTAAAAACCGCAAGAAGAACCAATCCAATCCCAGCCATCATTATCATTGCTAACTCTGATCTTACTAAAGTTGTTAGAAGAAAAAGAATAGGAATAGCTAAAATGGAAGATACAAATAAGTATCTCTTGCTTGATATTGATAAGTTGCTGAAACTATCTGTCAAGTTCTGGTCTCTTTTAGGTTTATATTTTCCTGAATTTAAAAAGATTATCTTTAATGAAAATCACTTTCTCATTTTTTGTATTGATTAATATTTCCCGCATAATTAATACAAATATGACCATGGCAAGAATAATCAAAGTAATAACAAACGCCATTATGGTTCGTTTGGGATAGGATCTTTTTTCGGGGGGAGTTGCTCTGTCAATTACTTGAAAAACCGGTACTTCTTTTTGTTCATCAAATTTTGCCTGCTCGTATAAAGGAATTATAAATTTCAGTAATGTATTATTTATTTCTAAGTCCCGATAAAGTCGGAAATATTCCATAACATTTTCCGATAAATTACTAAAGGGGATTAAAAAAGAGTCTTTCTTTTTTCCACTCTTAATTTCATTAAGTTTATCAGTAAATTCCTTTACACTGACTTCCGCCTGTTTAACTTGTGGCGCACTTTCCCCCCACAGTTTATTCATTACCGATAATTCTATTTGTTTTAAGGCCAACTCTGCTTCCATCTCAGAATATGACTCAATGGTCGCTTTAATCTGGTTTTCTGCTTCAAATACTCCTGATATTTTTTGGAAGCGTTTCATTTCATCTTCCGCTTTTCTAAGGTTGGATTTGATCTCATTATATCTGTTCTCAAGAAATATTCTGTTCTCCCTTGACTTTTTAATATTCAAAGTGATAACAGATTCATTTAAAATTTCTACAAGAAAGTTGGTCATTTCAGCAGATTTTTGGGGAGAACTTCCCCTCACTGTAATTACAAATGCTTTTTCGTTGGTCTCTTCCGTTATAATATTTTTTTGCAATTGCTTGATGGTTTTCTCCCAACTTTCTAAATCGTACTCTTTGTATAAATCAAATTTCTTGATCATCTTGTTTGCGGTTGAGCGACTATATATTATAGTTATATATAGATCCGTTGGAGAGGCTTTTTTTAATCCTCCGACGCTTAAAGGCAAACTACTGAAACTCTTCATCAGTGAAGATACGCCACCAATCCCTTCTTCTTCGGAAGGTAAAATCAAGGCTGTTGAATCATATTGTGGTTCTGCAACAAAATAAATAAATATATAAGAAATAACCATACTACTGATTGCAAGAACAATTAAGAACTTTTTCCACTTGACTAAAAATACCAAATAGTCAAGGAAATCGATACTCTTATCTTTAGACATTGATCCTCTTTTTAATCAAAAATACTTGATTTAAACAAATTTTGTTATTTAAATGTTTAAAATAACCATAATTCTTCTATACAACAAGCTACAAAAAGTAGCACAATTATTTTTCAGAATCCACTTAAAACCATTAAATTACATATTGTTATTTAAAAATTTAAGTATTGAATGAAAATCATCCGTAAACTCTATGACTGGGTGCTCCATTGGGCTGTTACGCCTTATGGAGTAATTGCCCTTTTTCTCCTTGCATTTGCTGAATCATCATTTTTTCCCATACCACCTGACGCCCTTTTAATTGCTCTTGTTTTAGGATTTAGACAAAAAGCATTTAAATTCGCATTGTATTGTACTATTGCATCCGTTTTAGGTGCGCTGCTGGGTTATGCAATTGGTCACTATCTTTGGTGGACACCTTCGAATTCTTTCACAGGCATCGCTCATTTTTTCTTCACTAATGTGCCCGGATTCACAGAAACTCTTTTTTATGAAGTGGAAGATCTTTACCATCAGTATGATTTCTGGATAGTTTTCACTGCTGGATTCACTCCCATTCCATACAAAGTCATTACGATATCCTCTGGAGCCTTTAATGTCGACCTTTTAATGTTCATCATTGCTTCTATAATAAGCCGGGGAGCTCGTTTTTATGTCGTATCTCTGTTATTATGGAAATTCGGAGAAAAAATTAAACTTTTCATTGATAAATATTTTAACTGGCTTTCACTGGCTTTTACCGTTTTACTTATTGGAGGTTTTGTTTTGATTAAACTCCTGATCTAAACCTCGGTATTTAACAAAAAGCCGTCTTAGTTTGACGGCTTTGCTAAATACTTCTGATTTTGAACCACTATTTATTCATCAATAACAATTAGTAAATACTTAGATACTTTCAAAAAAGCTGTTTTATCCTTTATCTGAAGCAAAGTGCTGTTTGGTCCTCTGCTCGTGAATATATAAGAATCCTGATCTCGTTGTGGAATTATCTTTTCGATTGAATCGATTTTTTTATTAATAATTATTTGATTTTCATCTGATAAGTCAATGTCTTCAGAAAACTTTGCTGTCGATATATTCGGAGCAAGTTGCATTGTTCTTCCAATTCCTAGTACCCCCCCCGTCTTCATGGCAAATCCACCCTCTACGAGTTCATCATCACTTCCGATTTTATAGTAAATTGTGTTGGAAGTCCGTGTAAGTTGACTCAATTCAGTCTTGGTCTTCTGGACGGTTTCTCCTAGTTCTACATTAGACTTTGTTAGCTCATTATTCTGAGCTATCAATTCTTGATTTTGTTGTTCAAGTTCTCCAATTCTGAGTTGCATTGACTTTATTTCTTCTTGATTTTTCTTAATGATCCCCTCATAATTAGCAAGCAACTTTTCCAATCCGGATATCCTAAAATTGCTATCCTTTAACCGCTTGTTTAGAGACGAAATATTCTTTTGTTTGGTTCTCAAATCATCCGCGATTAATTGCAATGAGGACATTATTTCTTCTTTTTGTGTCTTCTGAATTTGCTTTCCAAGTTCGTTCGATTTCTCAATAAGTTGAATACTTATACTTTCTCGATTAATCAGTTGCTGGATAATGCCAAGCGTATCTTGGATTCCATTCAAAGTCGTTGCCATCTCCTCAATAAAGATGTTCTTTTCTTCTTCTTTGCTTTTTAATTCCTTATTCTCCGTTTCAAGACGCTTAATTGTTTCATCAGTTGATTCGGATCCGCACCCCGCGAATAGGAATAATCCAATAATTAACACAAAGAAAAATCTTTTCATACATTTAACCTATTTATTAATAATTTTTTATATATCTCTAAAATGGATAGTCGCTTGACATATTCATTAATAAATTGTAGTTACCATTAAATTTCAGTTACTTTGTTGTCTTGCAACTTATAATTCTTTCCTGATTGCTTACAAAATGCTACTCCATCCTTATCGAAAACCAATCTTTTTCCTGCTTCGCTTACCCATCCAATTTGTCTGGCCGGATTACCCACCATCAAAGCATAATCCGGAACATCTTTCGTAACCACGGCACCGGCTCCTATTAAACAGTGTTTCCCAAGCGTATTCCCACATACTATTGTAGCATTCGCTCCGATCGAAGCGCCTTCTTTAACCAGCGTATTTATATAATACTCTGCACCGACTTGTGGATATTTACATTTTGGATCAAGTATATTTGTAAACACCATTGATGGACCACAGAACACATAATCTTCAAGCGTTACACCTTCATATACAGATACATTATTTTGTATCTTTACAAAATTACCTATTGTCACATTATTACCAACATTTACATTCTGTCCCAGCACACATTTTTTTCCGATTTTACTCCCCGACTGCACATGTGAAAAATGCCAAATCTTGGTTCCCTCTCCAACTTCTACTCCATCATCTACTACTGCAAAGTTATTCACATAATAATTTTTTGTCTCTGTCATTTTATCTTCCTTTCAATTTTAATTTTTCATTGATTTTGTAGCTTGTTCCAGTATTCTAAGTACATCCAGAGCATGTTTCCCGTCTGTAAGCGGAGAAACATTTTTTTCAATACAATAAAAGAAATGTCTTTGCTCTTCTGTCAATGGTGACTTTTCTTCATAATTTATTGGCACATAATCATTCTCAAATTTTTCAATTATTCCGTTATTAATCCGAAATCCTTTTTCGTAATATTTGAGTTTTTCGGTCTTCAAGGAATCCTCGAATACATACATCCCTTTTTCACCGATTACTACCATTCTCTGTTCCTTAAATGGATGTAACCAGCTCACGAATATATGCGCATTTATATTATTGGGATATTCAAGATAAGTTATTGTGGTATCCTCAATATTATTTTGTAGTATATCCAACCCTTTTGCAAATATTTTTGTGGGATTATTATCAACCAAAAATTGAATTATCGAAATATCATGTGGTGCAAAACTCCATAAAATATTTTCCTCACTCCTGATTGCTCCGAGATTCAGTCTATTGCTGTATATGTACTGCAGCTTCCCTATTTTTCCGTTGACCACTTCTTCTTTTATCTTCTGAAGCGCAGGATGATATAGTAACACATGCCCCACCATCAACTTTAAATTGAATTTCTGACTTATAGCTAATAATTCTTCCGCTTCATAGGAGTAAAGCGTAATAGGTTTTTCTACAAGACAGTTTTTTTTTGCATTTAAACAATTTTTCGCAATTTCGTAATGCGTTTCAGCTGGCGTTGATATTATACATGCGTTGATTTTAGGATCATTTAATATATCCGATATCTCTGTTGTGAACTTAATATTTTCATTAATTGCCGATATTTTTTCTCTAGTTTTCGGATTTGCATCACATACAGTTATATCTGAGGGTTCTAATAGTAATACCGATGTCTTAAGATGGTTCATTCCCCATCTGCCCGTTCCTATTATTGCTAACTTAATCATCTTTTTTATGCCTTAAATATTTTTCCGTTTAGTATTCCCTTTTGCTTGAATGCGTTCCTGGTATCGACTATCAAATTTGCATTACTATGTATAAACTCATAATCGTAATCATCATGATTGGTGCTTAATAAAACCAAATCGTAGCTTTTCAGATTTTTTTCCGTTAATTCAACTGATTTCATCTTGAAGTTATATTTCCTTGTCTCAGGAAGAACTGGAATGTATGGATCATTGTAATCAACTTCTGCACCGTTTTCCCTCAGTATCTCAATTAATTTCAGTGATGGTGACTCCCGCATATCATCTATATTTTTTTTGTATGCCGCTCCAAGTATCAGAATCCTCGAACCATTTAATGCTTTTTTATGCATATTAAGAAAATGCATTACTCTCTCAACCACATAAAAAGGTTGATATGTGTTTATCTCACCAGCCAGTTCTATAAACTTTGTATTTATTTCATACTCTCTGGCTTTCCAGGTCAGATAAAATGGATCAATCGGGATACAATGCCCTCCTAATCCCGGCCCGGGATAGAATGGCATGAACCCAAATGGCTTAGAGTTCGCAGCTTCTATTACTTCCCAAACATCTATCCCCATTCGGTCAAACACCATTTTTAATTCATTAACCAAAGCAATATTTATCCCCCTGAATGTGTTTTCAACTATTTTGGCTGCTTCCGCCACCCTTGCAGAACTTACCGGTACAGTTTTTACTATAACCTTATTATATAAAGCCACCGAAAGTTCAAGACAATTTGCAGTAATTCCCCCCACTAGTTTTGGTATTGTTGATGTGTTAAAATCAGGATTATTTGGATCTTCTCTTTCCGGACTGAAGGCTAAAAAGAAATCTTCTCCAACCACATAGGGCTTCGGATCAACTTTAGGTTGATAATTTGCTGATTGAATAATAGGTGCTTCCTCAAACTTTGGTAATAAGATCTCGTCCGTAGTACCCGGATATGTTGATGATTCCAGTACTACTAACTGTCCTTTCCTTAAATATTTCTGGATTGTGTCACCTGTACTTACAATATAAGACATATCCGGTTCCCTGTGTTCGTCCAGAGGCGTCGGAACACAGATTATTATTGCATCAACTTCCGTTAATCTGCTGAAATCCGTAGTGGTCTTTAATTTTCCGTTATCTGTTACCGATTTAATTCTTTCTGCCGGTATATGTTTTATATAGGATTGGCCCTTGGAAAGATACTCTATTTTTTTGGGATCAAGATCAAAACCTAAGACTTCAAATCCTGTATGCGCAAATTCTAATCCCAGTGGCAAACCTACATACCCCAATCCTATGATCCCTACTTTTGCTGTCTTATTTTCTATTTTTTCAATGGTTATCATTTTTTCCCTCAAGTTTATCCGATGAATGCTTTAACTGACTTAACTACATAATTTATTTGTTCTTCCGTTAGTTCCGGGAATATCGGTAATGCCAACGAATGCTCCGCTGCGTAGTTGGCAACAGGGTAGTCCTCATCTTTACATTTCAGGTCCGCAAAGCACTCCTGTCTGTGAAATGGTACTGGATAGTATATTTCCGAACCAATCTCTTTTTCTTTGAGGAATTTTATCAATTCATCTCTCTTTTCAACTCTTATTACATACTGATTATAAATATGATAATTCTTCAGCCCCATTCCATCATATATAGCTTTAGGAAGCTCTACTTTTCCTTCTAATCCTTCTTCCTTAAATAATTTCGTGTAGAGATTTGCGTTCTGCCTTCGTTTCTCTGACCATCCGTCCAAATAAGGTAATTTAACGTTCAGTACTGCAGCTTGTATGGCATCCAATCTGAAATTCCCTCCGATTATCTTGTGATAATATTTTGGCTTACCTCCATGAACCCTTAATATTCTTAATTTTGCCCCCAGTTCATCATCATTAGTTGTCACCAATCCACCATCCCCAAAACAACCAAGGTTTTTACTTGGGAAAAATGAGAAACACCCAATATCACCGTGATTTCCAACTTTTCTTCCGTCTTTGTAGTGAACTCCTATTGCTTGAGCTCCATCTTCTACAACCTTTAAATTGTGCTTCTTAGCAATAGCTACTATTGGCTCCATATCCGCACTTTGTCCATATAAATGAACTGGTATTATTGCTTTTGTTCTTGAAGTGATCTTCTCTTCGATTTTTGCCGGATTAATATTAAATGTAACTGGATCACTATCCACAAATACTGGAATTCCGTTTAGTCTTGAAATCACTCCCGCAGTTGCAAAAAACGAATAAGTCGGACAGATAACTTCGTCTCCCGGCTTAATATCTATTGCCATTAGGGCTATTAATAAAGCATCAGTTCCGGAGGATACTCCGATCGCATGTCTGCAACCGATATATTCGCACATGTTCTTTTCCATTTGCTCAACATCCGGACCAAGAATAAAATATTGTGACTCAGCTACTCGTATTAGTGCTTCATCAATGGCTGGTTTCATTGTTCTGTATTGCGCTTTCAGATCTAATAATGGGACTTTCATTTTTTGTTTCTCTGTCTTTAGTGAATATATAAAATATTTATTTGATTTTCGTTAATAAGTCTTCTAATTTATACGAGGCTTCGCCGGCTATTTCTTCCAGTTCGGTCAGTGTCTCATTCATCTCTTTAATTAAATTATAGAAGTCTCTTTTCTTAATGAGTTTACCAATTTCATCTACGGTTAAGATATTCGAATCCCCCCCCTTTTCTACTAACTTCATTCCGCATCTAAAAACATCAAGTGTGAAATTCCATTTCAACAGAAGTTCGAATCTTTCTTTACTAAAGTAATCAACCCCTTCATAATTATTTACCCCAATGAAATCTTTTATCTCCTCCCTGCTTAGTAATTTTTCAAATGGATTAAGCATCTTTGAAAGAATTTCTGGCTTTTTTGATTTATTGACTCTTCTGCTTGTTGCTTTAATTTTCTTTTTTCGTTCAGAGAATAAACCTTCACTTGTTGCGAGTATTTTGATTAATTCATACTCCTCTTTAATAAGTTCATACTTTGAACTTAGCCTTATAAGTGCGTACCAAACCGGATTTTGCAGAACTAATTCGTTAAAAGTTACGTTCTTCCCTACTGCTTTGGATGTTGCTTGAATAAATCTCCGGATGACTATATAAATACTGAAAAGGTTCTTGTAAGGATCCCCATTTTCAATATCAAAAAGTATGAATGCACTTTTAACTGAATTTTTACTTTTTAACTCCTTATCCGATTTTATCTCTTTTGTTGCTTCAAGCAGTTCGATTATCTGCCTTAAAACAATAAAGTCTTTTTCAATATCATTATTAAGCACAATTTCGTTTATCTGTACATCAAGAAATTTTTTAATTTCCGATGCAACCGAACTTATTTTAGCTTTTACAAATGGAGATAACTTTTCATTATCCCTGTCGCTCTTACCCGTAACAAAATCATTTAATTCATTCAGTATCTCAAAATTAAACAGTTCTATTACCGATGTGTGAAGCGGTTGAAGAGCTAATTCTCTCTTCGCATCTTCCACCGATTTAACAGTCTTGCCGTTAAGATAATTGTACAAGTTCTTGTATTCTCCGGTCGTATCTTTTACTTCTCTGAATTCAAGAAATACTTTATACTCATATCCGGAAAGGGTTATCCAGAGCCCGTTATCGCTTAACTCCTTGGCTGAAAGTAAGCTTTCGAGTTTCGTTTTATGCTCCATGCATATATAAAAGAAATCATCGCCTCTGTTTAATCCCAACGATTCGCTTATATCACTGTGTCCAAGTAACTTCGGTGTTCCGTCGGGATTAAATTCCGCAACCTTCCCTGTCGTTAGCTTTATTCTTCCCCGAGTCTGCTCATAAGAATTATTGTATATAACAATAGCTCTCTCTTTATTATTCGTGTTCGTGAATGCAAACACATTCTGATTAACCCCTCCTTCATCTTGATTAAAGTCATAGAGTTCAAAATTCTCAACCTGGCTGAATAAATGTCTCTGCTTCATTAGCGGAAATATTTCATACTCATGTCTTTTAACAAGCCCTTCATCAACATATTCGTTATAATATGCCTTCTTGTACTCCATCCCGTACTTCTCGGTAAATCCTTCTAACTGTCCATGTGCAAACATCGGTAATCCGGGCAAAGTCACCAGCATTACGGCGATTCCGAAATACTTGTCCCCCTTGCCAAATTGATTAACCGCAGTCTCTTCATCAGGATTGCTCATGAAATTAACATACCTTTTAAGTATTTCCGGATTAAACTCTAAAGTGTTAGTAATAAGCTCCCTGTACTTTTCATTTTCCTCTTTCATGAACATATGCATAAATGCACTGTTATAAACTCTGTGCATTCCTAATGTTCTAACAAAATAACCCTCCATAAGCCAGAATGCTTCTGCAAGAAGAAGGGTGTTGGGCATTTCCGCATTCATCCTGTCTACCACTTCACGCCAGAATTCATTCGGGATTGCATCATCGAATTCTTTCCTGGTCAATGCATAATCAGATCTCGATGGAATTGCTCCCCCTGTTCCTGGATGCGGAAACCATAATCTTTGAAAATGTTTCTTCGTTAGTGTCATCGCAGCATCAAATCTGATTATTGGAGTCATTCTAGCAACGTGCATTATTGTCTGTATTAAAGACTCTCTAACATCTGCGTTTAAAAGATTCAACTGTGCTGTATCATTCCAGGGCATGTTTGTTCCGTCATTTCCATGATAGATATATCTCGTATATCCACTGAAATTATCAACCATTTGGAAGACCACAGCTGCATCTTGCTTGGAATAATACTTATCCTCTATCCTGATTTGGTATCTTGGATCATCTGAAAGGTCTGGTCCCGAAAATGTGTATCCTGGATATGGAGGATCTTCTCTTTGTATAAAGTAATGCGGATTTTCTAATAACCACTTAGAAAATATTCCGGTATGGTTTGGCACCATATCACTGGATAATCTGATTCCCCTTATTCCGCACCTGTATTTTAGGCTTTGGAAAGCCCCTTCTCCTCCCAACTCATTTGCTACTTCATAATCGTATAACGAATATGCGGATGAAGCTGCTTCGGGATTACCGCAAAACTGTTTGATTTTCCTGGAGGCAGCACTTCTCTCCCATAATCCTATTAACCATAAAGCGGTAAAGTGCCAGCCGGCTATCTTATCAAGCTCTTCATCCGGTATCTCATCTAATCGTTTTATTTCCCTGCCATATTGCCGCGAAAGCTGGTCTAACCATACAAAGATATTCTTTGCCAGCATTACTACCTTGGGCATCCATTCCAGATCTTGAGTAAACTTTTCATATTCAACATAATACCCTATAGAGGGATCATCATAGTGACTTCCGGATGCTTTTAATTTCTTAAGTTCTTCTTCACTCAGCTTTTGTGAATAATCTGGTACAGGAGGTGTTCCTGTTCCGCCATGCGGAATAAATAATTTAAATTCTTCCTTAATTAAATCCTTGCTCTGCAGTATCTTCTTTAGTAATTCCTTGTCTAAAACAACACCCCATTTTTCAATTATGTACTGTAACTGTTCTTCGTAATTCTTAGGATTTTTAAGTATTGGCTGCTTGAGTGATTTAATCAATGAGAGATTCTCAGCACTGAATGGTACTTCCTTCTCAAACCACTCCTCCATATAAGATATTAGCTCAGTGTATATTGTCCCTTCGGATATTCCTGTATCGTCAAATAATTCCTTTAGATTAAGGAATGGATAGTTGATGTTTTGCAGGAATATTAATAAAATCTCCTCCAGAATTATCTCACGATTTGGTTTTTTGCCAGTTGATGCGTTTAAATACTCTTCGGTAGTTAATTCTTTTAAGTATACTTTTAGTGGTGGAAAACTATTTACAAAATGTGTTAACAGTTTTTCTGTTTTAAGAATTCCAAAATTTGAATGAACATCCCCTAGAAGTCTTTCAAATACTTTCGGATTTTCTTCTGTCTCGTAAAAGTTGATTACATAATGAAATATTTCGTGAAGTATTCCAAGGGCTTTTATTTGACCGGGAGTGGTCTCTGATTGTTTTTGGTCGTTTTTTCTCTTTTTATTGATTTTATCGGAAAGAAGCCTGGCTTGTTTTGAATCGGCTATTATTAAATTACCCCGGATAGAAAAGAGTGTATTCTCCATTTCATATTTAATTCTGGAATTGATATTCACATGGAAAAACCTTTCCTCTTTTAGCTCTGTTCTATATACCAAGTAATTCTCAAAATAAATCTAAATTAACTTATAAATATAAGCATTTTCTGAAAAATTTTCCCCCTCCTTGCTAAAAAATTATGGACTAGTGCTCTGAAGCCCTTAGTTTTGCCACCGTCACTGGTAAGTCCCCCTTCCCCGGATTTTTATCTTTTGAAGTCATGAATAAAACCACGTAATATAACCCCAATATTCCTAAAGAAATTAGAATCGAAAATAACTCTTTATTTTGGTTTCCATCGAAAATATTGTCAAATAGAATTATAGTCAAAATCAGTAATACCAGAGGGATTCCATATATTTGTATTGATGCTGAAAAAAGTTTATTTCCCGGCAATGCAAATTCAACCAAATCCCCGGATTTGCACCCTATAGTATCCAGAACTATCACTCTCTTTTTTTCATCTTCCCCCCCTTTACAAAATACATTTGCACTGCATTCTTTGCAATGATCAGAAGCCAGCAACTCAATTTCTACTGTCGAATCTTTCTTCGAAACAACTATCCCCCGTTCTTTTATTAACTCAGACATTTTATATTAATCGTCTCCTGCACCTGATCCGGTCTTCCATTTTCAGTTTAGTTCTTGCTAATTCTTGTAATTGCTCCTGTGCTGCATTTCTCAAATGGTATCTTCTCTGGATCAAGTTTATCATAGTTTATAACTCCCAGAAAATCAACCATCTCTATTCCGCCGTCAGATTTTCTAGCGCATATTCCGCAACCTACGCAGGCAACATCACATACTGCTTTCGAAGTTTTCGGATCATCATGGTTCTTGCAGAATACGAAAACTTCCCTGTCGATAGGGTGCATCTCAATTATATCTCTCGGACACGCTTTAACACATATTCCGCATCCTGTGCAAATCTCTTCTATAACTATTGGTAATCCGTTTTCCCCCATAATCATTGCATTAAATGGACATGCTTCTACGCAGTCACCCCCGCCCAGACAACCGTATGTGCACAGTTTGTCTCCTCCGGCAACTATGTGCATTGTTTTACAGCTTAGGGGCCCGTAATAATTAGTCATCTTCTTCACCGCCTCTTTGTTTCCCCCCTTACAAAGAATCCTGGGCACAATCTTTACAGATGCTCCTGCCTCCAAACCTAAAAGTTCAGCAATTGCCTTTGCTGTATCTTCACCGCCGACCGGACATCCGTTCACTGGTTTCTTACCTTCTACTAACTGAACGCTGAAATCATAACAACCTGCACATCCGCAACCACCGCAGTTAGCACCTGGTAATAAATCGTTCACTTGACCAATTAATGGATTTTCTTCAACTCGTAACTTTTTATCTGCTATTGCTAATGCACCGGCAAACACGAATCCAAGTCCCCCCATCGTTGCCAGCGCTATCCAGAATGTAAGTTCCACTATTAACTCCTTATATATTTTTTAAATCCTTGTGACATATGCTCTTCCCCCTTATTGTCAATTATCAAACACTCAACATTTAACAGAGTCTTTACTAGTTTCAATCCCTTTTCCCAACCCATTATGAATATCCCTGTGGCTAACGCATCAGCCATCTCAACACTTCCCGCAATCACAGTTACACTGCGGCATCCAGTCGCGGGATATCCTGTTTTGGGATTTAGTATATGGTGATACCTGACTCCAGCACTTTCGAAAAAATTCTCATAATCTCCTGAAGTTGCTATTCTAAATTCCTTTGTCGGGATTAGTTCGTACAATAATCTGTTTTGATTTCTTGGATCCTGTATCCCAATTTCCCACTCTCCCCCATCTGACCTTATTTCACCCCCGGCATTTATTAGAAAATTTTTCGCCCCCAAACTCTTAATTATTTCAAAAGCTCTGTCCACAGCGTATCCCTTTGCAATAGCCCCGAAATTCAACTTTATCATCTTTCTTTTTATTACGCCGTTTTTTTCAACAAGTTCAATGTTCCCCCAACCGGAATTTTCCATTGCTTCTTTTAGGATTGATTCCTTTGGTACTTCCGGTGTCTGAGTGTTGAATTTCCAGGCTTCTGTAACATTCCCTATTGTAACGTCAAATCCCCCCTCTGTGAGTGTATTGATTTCGTTACAGTGCCTTAATAAATCATAAATTTCATGTTCAATAATTACAGTATCCCCTTTCGAATTATT
The DNA here is from genome assembly GCA_012517155.1 of Ignavibacteriales bacterium. Classification (GTDB taxonomy): domain Bacteria; phylum Bacteroidota; class Ignavibacteria; order Ignavibacteriales; family Ignavibacteriaceae; genus JAAYVN01. The sequence continues at coordinate 39,675 of JAAYVN010000057.1, forward strand.
AAAGCGATCTATTGGATTATCTTTCATATATGCCGAGAACAGTTCATCGATTCTTCTGAACTCCCCAAATGCTGCCTCAAAGTACTTCCCGCTATTGCTTTCCTCGCTCTTCTTGAAAATTACTTCAACGGAAGTACCAAGCATTATCTTGGTTCTCTTTATATCTCCGTTTACCGCTTTCTTAAATCCAAGGTAGTACCCGGCAACAAAAAGTACTATAATCCCTGAAACAGCAAGAATTTTTTTCACTGATCCGCTCGTCAAAACTCGGTTCCGAATCTCCTCTTTCTTACTATCCCAGCCTTAATATTAAACCATTCGGAGCACATGCTATCACTGGATTGATTGCTGAAATCTGATTGTGCTGACATATTTTATTTCTGCATGATGCTGACTTTACATGTGCACTATTTCTGCCGAACGAGACTACGGTATTACCGCAGTCTCCGGCAATTATAATTTCACTCTCTTTTCTGTCTAAATCAATTTCGTCAATAATTCCACTATTGTTTTCAATTATCAGTTTTCCCGGTGATTCCAGTAAACCTGTAAGAAAACTTTTTTTCGATATCTCCGCAGTGAAGAAATAACTTGCTTCTTTCTGCTTCAGTTCTTTCCTCAGTCTGGATAACATAGAGTCGTAGTTATACTCAGGGTTTAAAACTCTCCCTTCTTTTCGTATCAGGATATCCGATATAGTAGAACTCGATATTCCACTGACTCTTACATTAGCGCTTATCCCGCTAAAAAATCCTCCTGTGGACCCTTCTGATAATCCTTTTTCTACTACCTTTTCTACTCCGGTATTACCACTGATTCGAACCTTGGCTACTGCTTCCGATCCAATTTGTTTCCCTAAAATACTAAATACTCGGTAAACTAATTCTTTATCATTAGGTAAAAAACCATAAATTGATATGAGTTCGGATTTACTGTTTATCTTTGTAAAACTGCCAAGCCCGAATCCGGCTCCTAACGAAAGGGTTGCAATCCCCGCTGTCTTTAGAAACGATCTGCGAGATATCATTTTTCTCTCCAAAAATTTTTATAATACACTGAATAAAACCATTACACCAAGGCTTAATGAAGATACTGTGTCTTCTCCGTCTTCTTTACCGATTAAATTATGCAAATGATATTTTACATTTGCATTTAAATCAATTACTGGAGTCTTTAAGTCAACTCCTGCCCCCAATGCAATACCTGTTCTGGTAAAACCATCTGTCTTAAATTCACTATCAGGAATGCTGTTGCTCTCCCAGTCATACTTTGAGGTAGTCTCGCCAAAATTATTGACCAGTATGTCAAATGAAATGTATGGCTTTATTGGTAGCGGTCCCGGAATCAATGAATACTCCGCGCCAACACCAAATTGAAGTATACTTGATGATATGTCAACTGAATGAGCATTTACTATTATCGGTGGATTTGCATTCCCCTTGCCTTCCGAGCCAAGTATTATATAATTTATACTTGCAGTTAAATCAAGCGGGAAAACAGGTAAACCTAACTTTCCCTTTAAATTGATCATTGGCTCCATACCATATCCTATTCCTTTGGGATATTCATCCGTAAAACCTGCCGGACCGGTAAAATTCACTAATCCGCCACCGATCCCGATCTTAAAACTCTGCCCGTTGCCTGCTGCAACAAACAAAATTACCATTAAAACCATCATCATTTTTTTCATTTGAGACTCCTATTAAATTATTTATTATTTAACTTTCTAATTTACTAAATACTTACCATTTAAATCATACCTGCAAATCCCATAAACGCAAGAGCAAGTATTCCGGCAGTAATTAGAGTTATCGGTGCGCCCCTGAAACCTTTAGGTACGTCTGCTAATTCAAGCTCTTCCCTTATTCCTGCCATTATTACCAAAGCAAGTGTAAAACCGGCTCCAGCACCAACTCCGAATATCACACTCTCAATAAAGTTATAATCCCTCATGCTGATAAACAATGCAAGTCCTAAAATAGCACAGTTTGTTGTTATCAATGGAAGGAATATTCCTAATGCTCTGTATAGCGGTTGACTGATTTTCTTAATTACCATTTCTACAAATTGAACGAGCGATGCTATCACAAGAATAAAGGATGGAATCTGAAGAAATTCCAGCCCGAAAGGAACCAGAATAAAATTATATAATAAGTAGCTTACTATCGCTGTCAGTACCATAACAAATGTAGTTGCCATACCCATCGATGACGCTGACGATAATTTGTTCGATACACCAATGAAGGGGCATATTCCAAGGAAATATGCCAATACAAAATTGTTAACTACTGCGGCTGATATAAATATTATAAAAAGTTCCATATCTATGCCTCCTGACTGATTATTTCTTCACTACCGGCTTTTTGCACTGGTTTGTATTTTCTCACTAACTCCTCCTGTGCTATTCTCTTTTTTCTTTCAGCTAGTGTATTACTGAATCCAAGCAATAATCCGTATGTTATGAATGCTCCAGCGGGGAGAATCATCACGATCATTGGCTCAAATGTGTCCGGAAGTATCTGCAAACCCAGTACACTTCTCGATCCGAATAATTCCCTTATCGCGCTTAACGCAACTAATGCAATCAGAAAACCGGTTCCGTTACCCAGTGCATCCAGTACCGATCTTAATGGACCATTCTTTGATGCAAATGCTTCAGCACGCCCCAATATAATACAGTTTACAACTATCAAAGGAATAAATGGTCCTAACGACTTGCTCAGTTCCGGAAACTGCGCTTTCATCACAAGATCCACTATCGTTACAAAAGTTGCGATAACCACAATATATGAGGCGATTCTTACTTGCGAGGGTATTAGCTTCCTCATTAGAGATATTATAAAACTTGAAAATGTTAGTACGAATGTTGTGGCCAGTGCCATCGCTATTCCATTCTCAACGGTAGCTGTTACTGCTAACGTTGGACAAGTTCCTAATATCTGCTTGAATGCCGGATTGATTTCCCATATTCCTTTGAAATAATCTTGCCAAAGAGTTACCTGCTTTTTCATAGTTTACCTCCCTGCTGGAGTTTTCTCAACTTTGTCATGCCGTCATTAATTATTGCAACTACTGCTTTTGATGAAATCGTTGCTCCTGTAATCGCGATTACTTCATTTTCCTTCGGCGCAGTCCCCTCTTTAACCCAGTTCAGACTTGGCACCGTCACTAAATTCTTAAATTGATCCTTATAGTGACTCTCCGTTACTTTCGTCCCAAGCCCCGGAGTCTCTACCTGTTCTAAAACCTCCATAGATACTATTTTATTCAAATCACTGCTTAAACCAACCATCACTCTTATTTTCCCTTGAAATCCATTCCCCTCGTACGCCAGGGAATATCCTATCGGTTTATTACTTCCGTCAAATACCTTGTATATCTCTACTCCCGGAGCATTAAGATGCTCATACGACTTTCCCTCCGGTTGTACTAGAAAAATCGCTTCTTCCGTTGCTTTCTGTTTGTTCATCGCAATTAAAGGATCAGCCCAGTTGCTTATCCCTGAAAGTAACCCGCCTGAAATTGCACCTATTATTAATAAGGTGGCTATCATATGAATTGCTGTTTTCATTTTACCTCCCCGAATACCCTTGGTTTGGTGTACTTGTTAATTAACGGAACAAATCCGTTCATGAAAAGTATTGCATACATCACCCCTTCCGGTAATCCGCCGAATAATCTTATCACTACTATTATCAATGAAATACCTCCCCCATACATCCACATCCCCTTCCCGGTAAGTGGCGAGGTTACCCAATCAGTTGCCATATAAAAAGCTCCGAACATAAATCCTCCTGCAAGCAGATGGAAAAATGGATTTGGATACTTGCTTGGATCGATTAACCAGAATATGCCTCCAAAAACAATAACTCCCAACACCATGGCTAATGGTACTCTCCAGTTCACAACTCCAATCACAATAAGGAAAATCCCCCCTAATAAAACCGCTAAACCTGATGTCTCCCCGATGGAGCCACTTATATTCCCCATGAACATCGCTCCCAGATCAGCAGTTATTTTCTCAAACTTGAACGCCGCTAATGGAGTGGCTTTCGATACCGCATCACTGAAATTTGGAATTGCCCATGTTGTCATTGCAACCGGAAATGCCGCTTGTAAAAATGCTCTTCCTACTAACGCTGGGTTAAATATATTATACCCCAACCCACCAAAAATCTCTTTCCCGATTGCTATTGCGAAAATTGCACCAATCGCCGTAAAGAATAACGAAAAATTAGGTGGTAAAATCAATGCAAGTAATAATCCGGTTATCGCTGCGCTTCCATCTGAAATTGTCACCTCCTTGTGTCTCGCTTTCTTAATTAAGGCTTCCGTCCCCACACATACTCCGACACTCACTAGTATCACAAACAATTGATAAAACCCGTAAAATAAAACCGATGCAACCACCGGTGGCAATAATGAAATTATTACCAGCCACATCGCCTGTTTCGTATTCCAGCGTGAATGAACATGCGGCGAACTCGTTAATTCTAACTTATACACAGGATTCGCTGTAGGTGTACTCATATCTTTACCGTATTTCCTTAAAACTTCTTATGCCGTTTTTTTCTCTTTTTGTAATTCTATTACTTTCTGCTTACCTAGTCTTATCCACTGAACTAAAGGTATATTTGCCGGACAAGTGAATGTGCATGTTCCACACTCCATACAGGATGTAATGTTCAAATCCTCCGCATCTTCATACCTTTCAAGCTGTGAGTATCTCGAGAGCTTTGTCGGAACTAAATTTATCGGACATGCTTCAATACATTTCCCGCATTTTAGGCAGGGCGTCTCCGGATGTTCATTAACCTCCTCCTTGGTCAGTACCACTATTCCGCTCGTCGCTTTCATAACAGGTGCAGAAAAATCAAACTGCGCAATCCCCATCATTGGTCCCCCCACTATAACCTTCACTGCTTCTTCCTTCACTCCTCCGCAGTAATCCAAAACTTCCTGTAACGGAGTTCCTACTTTTACCATTAGGTTCTTGGGTGAATTGATTCCTTTTCCTGTTACGGTCAATGCAGCATATAATTGTGGTTCCCCTTTGACCACTGCATCATAAATTGCCGTTGCAGTTCCAATGTTCTGAACTATAACCCCTGCATCCATTGGTAATTTACCCGGAGGAACTTCCCGCCCCACGCAGGCTCTGATTAGCATCTTTTCAGCCCCTTGCGGGTACTTTGTCTCCAGAACTTCAACTTTGATATTCTTAAATCTTGTCGCAACGCCTTTTAACTTTTCAATTGCCTCCGGCTTGTTATCCTCAATTCCGATAATTCCGTTTTCTACACCCACAGCCTTCATTATCAAATTTAAACCAACTACCACATCCTCTGATTTTTCAAGCATAAGCCTGTAATCTCTGGTAAGATAAGGCTCACATTCACAACCGTTTAATATCACATAATCAATCTTCTTCCCATCAGGGGGCGAAAGTTTAATAAATGTTGGAAATGCCGCTCCCCCCTGCCCCACCAATCCAGCAATTCTCACTCTTTCTCTTATTGCTTCACCTGAAATAGTCTCATAGTTCAGCGGCTCGAATTTTTCGCTTCCTTCAATTGTTGTGTCAGTCTGTATTATTATTGCATCCTTTGGATAACCGGAAGTATTTGGTTCTCGGTGAATATTCATAACCTTACCGGATACGGGACTATGGATAGGAATGGAAACAAATCCCTGAGGTTCGGCAACCACACTCCCCAGTGAAACAACACTCCCCTTTTTTACAATCGGAGTCGCTTGTTTTCCTATATGCTGGGATAAAGGTACAATTACTGTAGGTGGGTCCGGCATTATCTCAAATGCCAGATTTTCGGTCATTTCCTTATGTTCAAATGGATGAACACCGCCTCTAAATGTCTTTTTTGCAAAACTGAATAAGCTCATAATTCAAAAAATAATTTTAATAAAATCGCTAAAACTCCTCAAATTTTACGCCAAATCACAATTGTGTGAAAAACAATTCAATTTCGTAAAAACCTCGGTAATTCTTCTCAGAAAAACCCTGATTTTTTGCAAAAAGATAAATTTTTTCCAAAAATGGGAACAGAACTTCAGGTTTTATTCTGTATGCCTCATCTTCTAAAAAAATATAAATTCATGTGGATTTGGAACGTTTGCTCTTCTTCTTCTAGTTTTAATCAAATCCTCAATCCCCTCAGTTTTTCGAATTGAAAATTTTACGCAAAAAACCTCATTTTCGACAAACCCTTCCCTTCTGCTACCCTTTCGGTAAGCATCCGACCTTTCTTTTGAGGTCAGATTGAGAAGGTTATAAACTGATTTTGGGGGATTTTTTACCCGGTTTTCGGGTGATGTAATTTACATACGCTAAATTAGGTAAATAATGTTGATTTTGAAACAAATTCCCCATTTCTTCTACTATTTACGACATTTTTAGCAGCAAACCTGTAACGATTAAGTACCGAAGAAGCGAAAATCCAGGATCCGGTTAATTTGTCCTTTTGTCGCCCTATCACCTTGTCACTTAATCAGCACCATCTTCCTCGTACTCACAAAACTTCCCGCGCGGAGCTGATAGAAATATACACCGGAAGAGAGTTTATAGTTTTTCGTTGAGAGTTTATATTCATGAGTACCGGCGGATTGTTCCTCATCCACCAGAACAGCAATTTCATTCCCGAGGAGATCAAAAAGTTTAAGGGTTACGCGACCAGGAACCTGTAACCCGTAACTTATCACAGTTGTCGGGTTAAATGGGTTAGGGTAGTTTTGGGCGAGAGAATAAGTCTCCGGAAAGAGGAATTCATTTTCTGAATTGCTTATCATATTTGTAGTGTCTTTAATCAGGTAATTAACACCGTTTCCCGTAAGAATTATTCTTTCTCCATACTCTGTGAGTGAAACGGGTTCAAGATTTCCGTTAAAGGAGATATCATATAAAACAATGAGCCTGCCTTCAATAATTTTTATTTTCCACAGTGCAGAATTATTATTCGTCAGACCTTTCAGATATATGAAGTCATTTGTGGTAATTAATCCGGTGAAAATCACCTGGCCCGGAATTGTCAATGAATCGAGTATTACCGGATCTGCCTGATTATTTGCTGTATAGAATAACAATATTTTAGAGTTTTCTCTGACGATAAGATAATTATTCAGAACGGCAAAATCGAACGATCCTGACGGCCATTCTCTTTCCCATATTTTTGTAGTGTTGTTAATCCCAAAGCGGTATTTATGAATTCCTTTTGTGCTGTCAGAAAGATAGAAACAGGAATCTCTGTAAAAAACCTTCCACGGTTTCCTGAACGACGTGCTGAAAGTTACCGTTGAAAAAATATTGTTATCTTTTTTGAAAATTTTGACAAGGGAGTCCCTGAACCCGAAAAAGTAATTATCGTAATAGTCAAAGGAAACAAAGGTTTCCGGAAGTGTGAATATTTCTTTTTGATGTAGCTTTTCTTTAACAATATTAAACTTTATATAATTAAGCCCCTGTGTTTTAAATATTGATTCTCCTTTTACAGTCACCGCTCCTTCTAAGGAAATTGAATCGGTCATTACCGGTTGGTCATTTAGCCCATATTTCATAAGTACTAAATCATTCTTTTTATATTTAATAACCATACCGGTCATGGGAACAGATTCATAAGCGGAATACAAGGAATCAAAACCGAGCCGCGTCCCATTTATATAAATATCATTCTTATAAGCGTAATATTTACTATTGACAAGATTTACTTTGTAATCACGTGGAAATTTCTTTTTAAGAATCCCTGCCATATCGTAAATATTTATATAGGGATCTTCATAATTTCCCTTTAACGCAAAAAAATCATGGCTTAGTCCGTTAAGTTGATAATGAAGAGTAGCAAAAACTGAAAAAATGTCTTTTGTAAAAAAAAGAGTGAAGTTTCCTGCAGCAACGGAATAGAGATTCAATTCCTGCATCGGTACCATTCCGCTTTGATATGACCTGTAAACCGCAAATATACTATCTTTGAAATCGTAGTATTGAGGACCCTGAATCACCAGATAATTTACCATATAGAATGTATATCCCGAGGCCATCCGGTACATTTTGAAAAGGGAGTTGTTTGTGTTTACAATAATATAGGGATATGATACAACTATCGGGTTTCCTGCTGCAAAAATATCAATATCAGACCTGTAATAAACATTACTGTCGGTGATGTGGACAAGTTTGTAAGTAGTGCCAAAATAAAAAATCAGGTAAGGACCAAAAGGCTGAATTCCGGTTAATCCGGATGGAGCAGGCCACTTAAAGTCTAATTCGGGTTTGTTTGTGCTGTCCCAGCTGTAGATGTAGAGAGTATCTCCATTTAACACTATTAACTGCCGGTCATTAATTCGTGAATATATGGTTGGTTTGGCGCTAAAAGGAATTGGTGAAGCCTCGTAATCATTCTCCTCATCAATCAACCATAATGCGTTGTTAGTGAAAACTAATAGTTTATTTTTATACCCGTCCTGGCAATAAAGATTATTCGTATTCGGGTATGTAAAATCTTCCCTGATAATCTCCAAATTTCCCGGCTGCGGAATCAGTTCCGCCGACAAAACACAAATTAATATTAATATGAACATGTATTTAACCATCATATTTATTTCAGTAATATTATTTTTTTGGAGATATTTAATTCATCTGATATCAGGCGCACAATATAAATCCCGCTCGTTAAACTCCCGGAATCTAATTCAATTGAATGATCCCCTTCATCTTTTCTTTCATTGCACAGATTCTTTACCAGATTCCCCAGTATGTCATACATTTGAATAACAACAATCGAAGAGTTTTTTATATAGTAATTTATACGCGTTGATGAATTAAATGGATTTGGATACGGATAACCCAAATCGCTCTTATAAATTTGCTTATTTTCCTCTCCGTTTCTTGTAATAACCGGAACTACCATTAGCTCAATAAATCCGGAATCCGGATATGTTTTATAATTTCTAAAAATCGAAGTGTCGGAACTCACAACCCTGTACCGGAAAATATCTCCCAGATTTATCATTCCGGGTGATATGTTTATAAATGAAATCAGATAATCCCTGTTGAAATTGAATTTTTCTGACATAACACAACTGTCCCCCCTTATAACTTCCGCCTGGACGTAGAGACTGTCCATATGTGCCTTCGAACTGAAATACGCCCAGAGATTCATTGCAAAAGGGAAGGTATCGATTGGGTGGTCATGCTGCGCATCTGTCGAATCCAGCCTGAAAATAATCTCGTTAAATTTCAGCGAATCAATAATCCCGGCATAAAGTTTTGGCTCATCGTATGAAAAAGTATAGTTCCCCGTGAAGTGATAATACATGGCAAGTCCCTCAACAAATTCATACTTATTACCATTTAAAACATACTTAACCCTCGCCCGGGTTCTCCCCCAGAAAACAATGCTGTCTTTTCCGGTACATTGCATCATCGCAGGAGTTCCTTCGAGATACGATTCAAACTGTTCACCGGAATTCTTGTTAAAATCAACAGCAAGTTTTACAGAATCAGAACCAGGGGGGAGAATATAGAGAAGATTTGCGACAGAATCGTAATTAAAAAGATAAAATTTAGTCCCGAATTTATAATTATACATTTTCAGGTCCTGAAAAGTGGTCTCAGGTACTGAATAAGTGTTTGTAAAGTAGTAGGCATAAACTGATTGTCCCATGGGGGCTTTACGGAAATAATCGATTCTTGAGCAAATACTTTTTATCGATTCAAACGGGCAGTAATTCTGGGCTGATACACGGGGAGGAAGGAATAGTAAAATAAAGACAATAAACAGAAATCTTATTTTAAGGTTATGGTTATGCGCTGAATTTGGAGGAACAGTAAAGAAACCCGGAAGTGGGGAAAGTAAACGATAACCTGATACGAATAAGAATCTCATTGTATAGTAATTGATTTTTTTTCAAAATTAGTTAAAAGAGATGAATAAAGCAAATAAAATTCAAGTAAATCTTATTTTTCTATCTCTGCATTTTAATTCTCACTTCTAATTTCTTCTAAAAAAATGTAATTTTACTTATTGATTTTTAGGAATAAGTAAGTTACCAACTCATTAATAGAAGAAATTTAAATCGAAGTAATGTCCGTTTTCCAGTATATTAATCTGCTAATCGTTTCTGTAACCCTAATTGGTGTTGCAATCGGACGCTATCCGGTTCTCCGTATGAACAGGGCTACGATTGTACTGGTCGGCTCTGCTCTCCTTATATTTATTAATGCAATATCATTTGATCAGGCTCTTTCTTCAATTGACTTGAATACAATCACCCTGCTTTTCTGTATGATGATAATCAATGTCAATCTTCGCATATGTGGTTTTTTTGATTTAATTACTCAAAAAGTAATACGAATTGCCAGGACGCCTTCACAACTTCTCATACTGGTTATTTTTTCATCGGGAATTCTATCTGCTCTTTTCCTGAATGACACTATTGTTCTGGTGTATACTCCCTTGGTCCTGGAGATAACCTCCCTTCTTGGTCTGAATCCAATTCCATACCTTATTGCAACTGCGTGTGCGGCAAATGTCGGATCAGCAGCAACTATTATCGGAAATCCCCAGAATATGCTTATTGGTATTTCATCCGGTATCTCATTTCTTGACTTTACTCTTAAACTCGCTCCTGTTGCCCTCGGTGCACTTCTTTTTGTTTGGTTGGTCGTTTCTATTGTTTACCGTAAACAGATAAATAATAAAAAATTCTTTGTTGAACCCGAAATAAAAATTAAACTATATTTTCCACTATTTTACAAAAGTATGATCGCAGCGGTCATAATGATTATCCTTCTCCTCCTGGATTATCCAATACCTTTATCAGCTCTGGTTGCATCTTCTATACTTTTAGTAACCCGACGCCTTAAACCCGAAAGGGTATTCCGTGAAATAGACTGGGGTCTTCTGGTATTCTTTTCCGGACTCTTTGTCGTAACCGCTTCAATTGATACAAGCAAAATTGGGAGTCACCTTTTCTCCTTAATTCTTCCCCTTTTGCAGTCTGATTTCGCAACTTTCTCCATTATTTCCGCAGTGGTCAGTAATATCGTTTCGAATGTTCCTGCAGTACTTTTGTTCAAACCCGTCGTTCCCTTGTTGCAAAATGCCAATACTCTTTGGCTGCTCCTGGCTGTATCTACAACATTCGCCGGCAACCTTACTCTCCTTGGTTCTGTTGCCAACCTTATTGTAGCAGAATCCGCCAAATC
>JAAYVN010000058.1 GCA_012517155.1 Ignavibacteriales bacterium
CTGGGATCATTCTATACAAGAAGGGCATAAAAAGCACTGGATACTGGATGATAACATAGGTTGTTTCTACCGGTTAAACCATAATCTAAAATATAGGGTTTGGTCTGGAACCATTTTCCGGGTGGCTGAGATCTTCACTGATCGTTATAGTAATGTAGCCATTTCTGGATTTAACTATGAATTGCTGATCCCCAGAAAAAGAAAAGGTCCTCCTTTTTATTTGAACACTAGGGTGTATTCAAATCTTCTTATCCGAAATGATCTTCCATATAGATGGAGAGGGAGATATAATGAGGACACAGACCTTTGTATTAGAGCACTAAAAGATGGGTGGTGTACTATACTATTCAATGCTTTTCTTGCAGATAAAGTTGCCACAATGGCTATGAAAGGAGGAAATACAGATGAATTGTACAAAGAGGATGGTCGATTAAAAATGGCCCAATCCCTAGTTGACCAACATCCAGATGTAGCCAGGGTTTCATTTAAATGGGGAAGGCCCCAGCACCATGTAGACTATTCCAAGTTCAAGAAGAACAAACTCAAGCTCAAACCAGGATTGGAAATACCAGAAGGAATTAATGAATATGGATTGGTCCTGAGAAGAGTGGAGGTTCTAACTGCTTATGAAAATCCAACAAAATCAAAAGAAATCGGTTAAAATCACTTGCTTTTTAACCAAAAATGTGTTATATTTAAGGAGTGAAATATGAAAGTCATAAAAGTAACGAAAGAGTATTACGAGACAGAGGACGAGAAGGTTTATTTCTTCGAGCCTTTGGAAAAAGAAATATCCGTTGAGGATATGCAGAAGATTGTGGATGTAAACGAAAAATTAGTTAAGGAGTTGAAAGATGTCAAAGATTGAATTGCTACACGGCGATTGCTTGGAGAAGATGAAAGATATCCCTGATGGGAGTGTTGACCTGATTGTCACGTCCCCGCCTTATTACCTGAACAAAGAATATGAAAAAACAATATCTTATGAAAATTATTGCCTGATGATGGAGAAATCTTTTGTTGAATGGAATAGGGTTTTGGTAGGCGGTGGTTATGTCGTAGTCAATTTTGGCGATTATTTTAATTCCGGGAATAGGTTTTATGTAGCAGATGTCCCTTCCTGCTATCCTGCAACAATAAACTACTTCAAGTGGGGAGTTGAAGTGGCTGGAATGGATTTACAAGCAACACGAATATGGAGAAAACAGTTTGCTAAAATGGGCATACCTTTCGTTTGTAATTCACATCCAAGACCTGTGTTTGATTATGAGCATATTTGGAGTTTTAGAAAAAAGAATGGGAGTAATAAAGAAATCGTAGTTGACCGAAAGATTACCCAGAGAGGGGTAGTTGGTGAAACATGGACATCAACAGCAGGGTTGAAAACGCATTGTGCCGCTTTTCCTATAGAATTGCCAGAGTGGGCAATAACAGTTTATTCACAAGACAAGGCAACTATTTTAGACCCATTCATGGGCAGTGGCACAACAGGAGTAGCTTGCAAGAACCTCAACCGCAACTTCATCGGAATAGAACTTGACCCTGAGTATTTCAAGATTGCAGAGAAGCGGATAGATGTAAATGAAAAATTAGTTAAGGAGTTGAAAGATGGAAAGAATTCTATGCTGGTCAACAGGAAAGGATAGCACTGCAACGGCTATCCTCGCAAAAGAACACGGAGAACAGATTGATGAGATTATTACTGTATTGCCTGATCCATTTAAAATGGAACTTGAATTGATAAACGCCTTTGAAAGTTATATGGGTATGAAAGTAACAATAATTCCATCCCCATCTTTTGAGGATTATTTTTATCGTGTAAAGGTGAGAGGGAAGCATGTTGGTACTATTTATGGATGGCCGTTTACTGCATATAAAACTTGTGCACGGATTTTGAAATGTGAACCAATGCAAAATTACTGCAAAGGCAGGAATTGCTCTTTTTTATTAGGGATTGCGAAAGGTGAAAATAGGAAAATATTAGAACCAAACGAAAGTTTGTTAATCAAGTACGGATATACTGAGGATGATGCGAAGGAATTGTGTATAAAGCACGATCTGTTGAATCCGCTTTACCATCATTTTAAGAGGTTGGGGTGTGTTCGTTGTCCCAAACAAGGGAAAGCAGCACTGATGAAGGTAAAAGAACTTGAGCCTGAGAAATATCAATGGTGTATAGAACATGATCACCTGTCACCAGTAAAATTTAAGCCCAATGTAACATTTTGTGAGTTTGCCAATGAAAATCTATAAAATCACAGAAGCAAGTGAATATCTTGGTGTGTCTATAAACACGCTCAAGACGCTTGCCAACAACGAAAAGATAAAATCTTTCAAGACTACTGGTGAGCATAGGCGTTTCCGTCAGGAAGATTTAGACGCTTATATGGGAGTCGAGAAAGAGAAACAAGAAAAGTTGACTGTGATTTACGCCAGATGTTCAACCGCCAAACAGAAAGAAAACCTTGAACGGCAAAAAGACAGGTTGAGGAAACACGCAGAAGACAAAGGCTATAAGTATATGATGATTGATGAAATTGCCAGCGGAATAAATGAGAAGCGAAACGGCATACACAAGTTAATCAAAATGTGCTTTGAAGGTAAAGTTGAACGAATACTGATTGAATACAAAGACAGGCTTGCCAGATTTGGCTATGAATATCTGGATGCAATCTTTTCCAATCTTGAAATTCAGGTTGAGGTAATGGAAGTGAAAGACAAGAAATATGAAGAAGAATTGGCAGAGGATATTATGAAAATTCTCACCTGTTATTCAGCGAGATATTACGGTGCAAGAGGTGGAAGAAAGAAGAAAAACAAGGCTGAGAATGAGTCTATCGAATCTAATGGAATTTGAAAAGGAGGGATAATTTGTGAATTTAGAGCAAACTCTTTCTATTTTGATTGATTCTATTGAGGCTGGAAAATATGCTGGTCCTAAACCACTCAAAATCAC
>JAAYVN010000059.1 GCA_012517155.1 Ignavibacteriales bacterium
AAACTGATCTATCCACACTGTCTTCGTTCCTTTTGTTTTTGTCCCCATTACCGAAGATTCGGTTTCATAATCAATTATCATCGACTTGAATTCATACCGCTTTGTACTTTGACCATAAATGATATGAGAAAATAAGAATAATACCATAACCCCGCTAATACTCAGAACACGAAACATAACATCTCCAGATTAATAAGTGAAAAAATGTCCCTCAACCGGACAATATAAAAAAAATACATGCAAAATATAAGAATAATAAAACAAATATCTTCGAACTCATTGAGTAATTAACTATAAATATAACGAGGAAAATTCCTTTTGCGGGAATATAGCTTATTCTGTCATTGTTTCTATCCGGGATTCGTGAGATGGGGAATTTTCCAGCCGGTACTTTCTTTTTTCCAAATCAATGTGTAGACATGTTTTGCGTTATAGGGAGAATCATCAGAAAGCAACATCTCCAATTTATTTTCACTGGTACTGAGCGCCAGATCCGGAGCCACAGGAGTGACGCGAAGATTGACTATTTTCACGTCCTGACGTTTTCTCATCGAGAAATAGTTTGTTATTAATTCAATCCATTCACTTCTTTTAGCATAAGAATCGGTGCTGACTATTGCCGATAAAAATTCATTCTTGCTGTAAAACTCTGACCAAGATTGTTAAGACAATCGGTTTTTTTAGTTTTGGTTGATTAAGAATATTTGTATATTTTTAACAAGAGATTAATAGTTTTTTATATCCAGGATGATGAAAAAAAACTGCAGTGACACAGAAAAGAGAACGAACATTAATACAAGGATATGTAATGAAAAGAATTTTGTTTTTGCTAATCACACTTACGGTAATTTTTTCGGGCTGCAAGAAGGACTCAGTAACCGATCCTGAGACGTACAGGTTTAAATTTCAATTTATAACGGAAAACTATAAACCCCTGAATTATCAAGAGGGGGGAGAGCTTAAGGGGCTTGCGCCTGATTTGCTGAGAGAGATATGCGCTGCTCTCGGTGTGCCATTTAAGGCAGATGTTTTACAGTGGGAACAGGGATACCAGACTACCTTAAGCACGGGCAACGCTGTTCTTTTCTCCACGATATTAAATTCATCCAGGAAGGATTTGTTTAAATGGGCGGGACCTATAGCTTCTCTTGACTGGTCATTTTATTCAAACTCCCCTGCTTCTATTAGCTTAAAATCGTTAGATGATGCTAAAGTTGTTCAAAGAATAGGAGTGATTAAAGATTACGCGATAGAACAATACCTGCTTGAGCAGGGTTTTACAAATCTTGTTTATGTTAACAACAATATTGAAGCCTTTGATAAACTTCTGAAAGGGGAGATAGACCTTTATCCTTCGGATAAGATTACGGCAGAAGCTGCTTTGCAGTCTTTGAATAAAACAATCTGGTCTGTGACTCCATTGCTAACCATACTTACAGATCTTGTTTATTTTGCATTTAACAAGGAGGTTCCGGATGATGTTGTGGCGGACTTTCAGCGGGAAATAGACAAATTAAAGGATAACGGAACGCTGAGCAAATTATATCAGAAATACATGCACCAGCAAAATCCGCCGGCAACACTGCAGATTTATACCGAGCAATATCCACCGCTAACGTACCGCAACAGTTTTGGAGAGATAACAGGGTTTGGAACTGATGTGGTTAACGAGATAATGAAACGTAATCAGGTTTATTATCCTATTACTCTCTCGCTGTGGAGCAACGCTTATACAATGATTCAGAATAATCCAAACTTTTGTCTGTTCACAATGGATCGCACAGCGGCAAGAGATACGATATTTCAATGGGTGGGACCGATAGGGAGTAATGTGACGTATTTCTTTACAAAGTCAGGTTCGGGAATAACTATAACATCTATTAATGATGCAAAGAATCTTCAGTCGGTAGGGACAGTAAGTTCGTGGTTCTCTGACCAATATTTAAGGCAACTTGGTTTTACCAACCTGGTGTCAGATCCTGATCCGGTTATAATGACGAAAAAGCTAATGCAAGGTGAGATCAACACGTTTGTTTGCTCTGCAGTAACGTTTCCGGATATTCTGAAGGAGGCAAGCTACCAGTACAGTCAGGTAGTCCCGGCATTTTCACTAATGTCTTCTGACTATTATATCGCATTCTCCAAGAGTACCCCTGCGGGGACGGTTAGTCAATGGCAGACGGCACTGACTGCGATTAAACAAGACGGATCATATGACGCGATTTATCATAAGTGGTTTCCTTAATCGGATTTTTTAAGCTGCTGAAGATAAGAGAGCGCGCGGGGATCGTCCGGGTATAAAGCCAAGATTGCTTCGAGATCTTTTTGTGCCAGGTCTTTTCTGTTCATTTTCAGGAATGTAATGCTTCTCTGAAAAAGTGCTTCGTTAGACTGTGGGTTGATCGTGAGAGAAAAGTTGTGGTTTTAATGAGCGTTTTCAAAATCACCCAAGTACTTTTAAGGACATTTTCAAAATCCAAAAGAGCCAGGGAATCTAAATTCAGATCTGAGAGGACGGTTCCTCTGTTCAAAATTTTCGATGCGAGGATTATTTTGTATAAGATAAGTATCGTCCCAGTTAAAGGAGTTATTAAAAGAATTTGAATAAACAAGGAAAAGAGAAATTATTATTATCAGGGAATTAAGGAGATTAATTTTCCGGACTGACAATTTCATTTGAAAGAGAACGATTTAATTTTTCGATAAAATGCGTGAAACAGACCCGGAGTATAGAAAAGCAGAAAGAAGTACAGGAAAAATATTCCAAGAATACCGAAGAGAGGACCGGGAACATAAAAATATCCTGTGTGAAAAGTTTTCTGCCAACTGTCATAGACGCCGGGCTCGCGTTCAAAAAAGATTTTCAGGGAGTCTTCCCAGACAATACCTTTAGGGGGGATAAGCCGATCGGTATAGAAATTCAGAATGCCGGTCAAGTACAGCACAAATATAAAGATTGAAAGAGAGAGGATAAAAAGCAAGGTTTTTTTAAGAAAGGGAAAACTGATTTTATATACTGAATTTCCATATTCCTTAAAGCCGTAAATAAGCATTCCCCCGAATCCGGCGGCAAAAATATTGAGCCAGATATCCATCCAATCCATATAACGACAGTAAGCGGGACAATGAACGAAGAACTGGTAGAATTCATCGAACGCACCAATAAGAGAAGTTATTGTAACGACTTCAACGAAGCGAAACTCTTTTCCCGTTGGATCGAATGCTTTAGATAGTATAAAAGCTCCAAGAGCATACTGGAAATAATGAGCAATTTCGACAGGGTGGACCATGAGGAATTTATAAATAAGAATTCCAGAGAAGATAAGAACAAACCAATAAAAGACGGAAATAGTCTTACGAGAACCCTTTACCAGCTGATATACCAGATACAACAGGAGAGTTATAAAAACGATCAGGGTAAGAGGAAAGGCAAGATTTCTGGGGCGAATATTGAAGAGGAGGAAATTTTGCGGATGGGTAACAAAGTTGCTGATGGTTAAATGAAGTTCAATAACCGCAAAGAAGTAGATTACGGCAAGGACTGCAAACAGAAAATTTTTGCTCCTTACTTTTCTAAGAATTTCAGGAAAGGTAAAGTTTTTAATATTCAATACTGCTTTTTACGAAAGAACAATTTAAGATAAACCAATTTTTTTACATTTGAACAAACAAATTATTTATTTTTATAAAGGACAAGAATCCTGTAAAAACAGATTCCGGAATCGAGGCTCCGAACTCAATCATTTGTCTTCAGGAAAACAGAATAAAAACCCGCTTCAAATATATTATCCACAAAGATATAAAGCAACTCTCCGGATATGCCAGATTACTTTGCGGACTTTTCGTTATTTTCGAGATACTCCAGAAGCGAGATTGCACGGGGATCATTTCCCCTTATCCGGATCAGTGCTTCCGCGTCGTCCTTTGCCAGATCCAGCCTGGCAATTTTCATGTAGGTTATGCTTCTCTGAAACAACCCTTCGGGTGAGTGAGGTTCAAGCATCAGGGCGCGATTCAGGTGATACAGCGCAGCGTCAAAATTTTCTTTGTTTCTGAAGAGAATTCCGAGATTAATATACGGATCAACATAATCAGGACTAAGTCTCAGAGCCTGAAAGAAATCTGCAAGACTTTCTTCCAACTTCTTTTGCTCCATTAATACTACTCCCCGATTATTAAAGGCATTTCTGAACTTAGGATTGTTCTTAATGCTCTCTGTGTAACATAGGTAAGCAGAGTCATAATCGCTTTTTTCATAATAATATTGTCCCAGATTATAGTAAACCCTGAAATATATGGGATTGCTTTTAAGAGATTTCAGATAATGCTGCTTTGCCGCTTCCAAGTCTCCCCGCTTTGCCAGAATTGTTCCTTTGTTTGAAAGGGCCAAATAATTTGTTGAGTCCTGTTTTAAGACTCTCTCAAAATCCTCAAGTGCCAATTTATCCTGATCAAGTTCCGAATAAACCATTCCTCTATTCAAGACCGCTTTGTAATAATTCGGATCAAGTTGAATTGCCTTTGTTAACGCTTCCAGTGCGTACATATATCGGCCGGACTGATAGAGCGCATAGCCAAGAGCATTAAACCCTTCCGGATTTTCGGGAGACTTCTCAGTATTATCAGTCCACAGACTTACCGGATCCTGCCATGCCTCGTTCCTGTCTCTTGTAAGCATTCCGTAGAAAATAAGCAGCACCACAAATATTACCAGGGGATAACTCCGGGTTGTTAATTGCCTGATATAAATGAATCCGTAACTGACTGCAAAAGCAAAACCGGCGGCAGATATATAGACTCTGTATTCATTCATAAAATAAGGAAGGGGAAATAAGGAGGACTCCAGTATCAGACCTGCGTAGAACCAGAAAATGCTAAAAGAAAGCCACTTATGATTACGATATAAAAAAAATCCAGCTGTTGTCAGTCCGATGTGAACTAACATCGGCCCAATAACAGCAAAAGAAAAAAAGAACTTTTCGGGAGTTACAAGGTGAGCTACGTGCAGGTTTAAAGGATAGAACAAAAGTCCCAGATAAGTAAGGATCACTTTTTGTTGTGTAAAAAAATACTCTACCACTCCATGGTCAGTTGAAAGATATGGGAATGGGTTAACCAGAAAATAGACTGATGGGACAATAACATAGGCGGCTATCATTCCGTAAAGATAATAGTCGGTTTCCTTTCCCTCTCGTTTTCGCAAAAAGAAAAACTCGACCAACATTATAGTGAGAAGAGCATATAATCCACTCTCCTTTGATAAGAAACCTCCTGCAAATGCAATGATACACAACCCCAGCCATATACTTTTTATAAAAAACTTATCAGCAATACGGAAACGTACGTAAGACAGGGTGGACAGTATAACGAACATTCCGGCCATTGAGGCCATACGCTGAGTAATGTATGAAACGGCGTCAGTTTGTATGGGATGAAGGCCAAAAACCAGTGCGGCAGCTAAAGGAAATAAGACTCTTTCTCTTTGAATCAACGGCTTTTTCCATTTAACAAATCCAATAAGTATTAAAACAAGGAAGTAAATTCCCAGGGAACTAATAATTTGGACTGCGAGATTAAAAAGATGATACCCCTCAGGATTAAGTTCTCCGAGGCTATAGTTCAGAGCAAAGGAAAGATAAGTTAATGAACGATTGTTAAAGGTTCTGAACCAATTGTTTGTGAAAATATAGTTATCAAGCCGCTCAATCTTCGGATTGTTTTCTATCAGGTAACCATCATCGTAATTAAATGAATTGTTAATGCTGTTAAGGTAAAAAAGAAAAATAACTGCTGCAATTATCGAAATGCTTAAAAGATTCAAGTTAGCCTGAGAAAGCTTCATTTCCTGTTTATTCTCTGGTTTAATGAATAACGAAATCTTCTTTCTGGAGGGATTAAACGATCAATTAAGATGTTAATTGCAGCAATAACAAAAAAAGTTATTTTAGGGCTCCCTACTTTCTTTAAGATTTCAGGAGCATTTAATCTTCGCGAATTCAATACAAGAGCTTTTTTATCTGTTATTTTAAATATAAAAGTTTCTTAACGCTCATAAACACCAACTTCCTGTTCTCATCGAGAGCAATCATGCGGTAGAAATAAACCCCGGTTGCAAGTCCTCTTGAGACGTTGTTAGTATTTAATAAAACAGAGTGAAACCCAGGTTCAAATATATTATCTCTAATTATATAAATCAATTCTCCCGTTATATTGTAAAGTTCAAGCCGTATCAGTGCTTTTGCCGGTAAGTTGAATTCAATCTTTGTTTCCGGATTAAACGGATTCGGGTAATTCTGCATCAGCGCAAATGTTGCAGGTTTATCAATTTCAACTTCCACAAGATCAGAATAAGAAAATTCACTGTTGTTGTCAATGCACTTAAGTCTATAGGTAAATTTTCCTGTGTTCAAACGTTTGTCCCAGTAAGAGTATTCTTTAATTGAGTTACTCATACCGGCCGCATTCATTCTTGCGACCGGGACCCAGATTCCTGAACTATTATGTCTTTCAATCTCAAAGTATCCCAAATTGAATTCAGTTATTGTAGTCCATCGGAGTTCGGCATCCCTTTGATGTGCAATTGCAGTAAACGAAGATAACTCAACCGGCAGAGGATTATCAGATGAAGTGACGGCGAAAAGATACGTGGCATTGGATTCCAAGTTGGGTTCGGGAGCGTACTGAATATAGTTTGTCCTTAGGTATCCGTAACTTGGATTAAAGCTTGTGCTCGTGTAAACGCCCCATTCCGAACCGGTCCAGCTTGCTAATTTTTGATTATAAGCATTGGTTATTTTTCCTTGTTTTGAGGGATCAAGATATTGCCTAAGGGCAAAAGTATAACCGCTTCCTCCATAAAGTTTAACCAGCGAGTATTCGTTTCTATACTGAGCATTGGGATTACCGGACGTTGCATTAGGAGGATTAGTTCCAGCATAGTCCATCAAAGCGGCTGTTACCGGAAGAGTACCATCAGTCCCCCAGTTTACGTCTGCGACTAATTTGTTGTACCAATGAAATTCAGTGGTGCCGCCCGGGGTGGGAGTCGGAGTTCCTAGGATATCCGGAGGATCTACAGTTAATTGAAATTCATTAGTTCCAATATCTGTCGCCCCAGTTAAGACAG